>NZ_JBSFRK010000038.1:0-82151 GCF_053589195.1 Streptomyces sp. NPDC003379
TCCTCAAACGCCGGACGGGCTGAATTTCTTCAGCCCGTCCGGCGTTTCGCGTATCCGAAGACCTACTGGGGCTACTGGGGCGGATCCGTCGCGGACACGTCCGTCGCCGTCGCCGTGGGCCCCTGCGGGCGCGGCGCCTGCTTCAGCGCGGCCTCACGGGAGTACGCCCGCAAGTAGCCGACCACCGTGTTCGTCACGGCGACCAGCGGCACCGCCACCACCGCCCCGCCGATCCCGGCGACCATGCCGCCCGCGGCGACCGACAGGATCACCGCCAGCGGATGCACCCGCACCGCGCGGCCGAGGATGAACGGCTGCAGGATGTGCCCCTCGATCTGCTGCACGGCGAGGACCACCGCCAGCGCCATGACGGCCGTGAACACGCCCTGGGTGACCAGTGCGACGACCACCGCGAGGGCGCCGGAGACCACGGCGCCGACCAGCGGCACGAACGAGGCCAGGAAGATGATGACGGCCAGCGGCACCGCCATCGGCACGCCGAGGAAGTAGATGCCGAGGCCGATGAAGATGGCGTCGATCATGGCCACTATCACCGTGCCGCGCACATACGCGGTGAGCGTGCGCCAGGCCCGCGGACCGGCGCCCGCGATGCCCGGCCGCGCCTGGGCGGGCACCAGCTTCAGGAACCACTGCCAGATGCGCTTGCCGTCGTACAGCAGGAAGAGCGTCGAGAACATCGCGAGCAGGATGCCGGTCAGCGCCTCGACGATGACCGTGACGCCTTCGAGGCCCGCGGAGGTCAGCTCCTCGGTGTTGGCGCCGACCGCGTCGCGCAGGCTCTTGGCGATGTCGTTGATCTGGTCCTCGGTCACATGGAAGGGGCTGTTGAGCAGCCACTTCCGTAGATCCTCGATGCCGTCCTGGACCTGCCCGGAGAGCTCGTTGGCGTTCTCCATGACCTGCCAGACCACGAACCAGCCGACCAGGCCCATGATGACGAAGCCGAGGATCGCGGTGACCGCGGTCGCGAGGCCGCGCGGCAGGCCGAGCCTTCTGAGCCGGGCCACCGTGGGCTGGAGCATCGCGGTGATCAGCAGCGCGGCCACGAAGGCGAGTACGACCAGCTGCACCGCGCTGATGACCTTCATCAGGACCCAGAGCGTGCCCGCGAGGACGAGCAGCCGCCAGCCGGCCTCGGCCGCGACCCGCATCCCCCACGGCACGGCGTCCACGGGGTCGGGCCTGGCCGCTACGGCCGGCGCGTACGCGGGCGGCGGCGGCACGTGCTCGTGCTCGCCGTCGCCGAGGTCACTCGGCTCGTCGGTGTCCGAGTCGGCGTCCTCGTCACGGCGCTGCTCGTTCAACCGCTCGCCCATCTCGCTCAGTCCGGCACCGAGCCGGCCGAGCCACCCTGGCACTCGCGACATGATCCGTCCTCTACCCCCGTCTTTCCCCACCACTCACCCCTGGCGCTTTCCGCACCGACCGTACACGCCGCACACAGGACAGACCCCTCACCGAAGGACGATGAGGGGTCTGCCGAGGTTGAGCGCGGTACGGCCCGGGTGCGGCCTAGTACCAGTTGTTCGACTGCCAGAAGCTCCATGCTCCGCACGGGCTTCCGTACCGCTCGTTCATGTAGTTCAGGCCCCACTTGATCTGCGTGGCCGGGTTGGTCTGCCAGTCGGAGCCCGCCGAGGACATCTTGGAAGCGGGCAGCGCCTGGACGAGGCCGTACGCGCCCGAAGAGGCGTTGGTGGCCTTGTAGTTCCACGTGGACTCGTGGTTCACGATGTTGCTGAAGCACTGGAACTGGTCCCCGGGGACCATCTGCCGTGCCATCGCCTGGACCTGGGCGACCGTGTAGGAGCTCTGGGGAGTGAAGCTGGCGGCGTCGCGGCTGGAGGAGCGGCTGGCCTTGGTCTCGGTCTTCTCCTCGCGCTCCTTCTTCGCGGCGGCCTTCTTCGCGGCCTTCTCGGCCGCCTCCGCCTTCTCTGCGGCCTTCTGCTTCTCGATCGCCGAGGCGGCGGCCTGCTTGCGGGCCTCCTCCGCTGCGGTCTTCTTCGCCGCGGTGTCGGCGGCCATGGCCTGCGCGTCGGCCTGCTGCGTCAGGGAAGCGGTCTGGACCTGGGCCTGCTGGCCCGAGGGGATCTCTGCGAGGAGGGTGGCGTCGCTCGCCGCTGCCTCGAAGTCGTTCGAGTTCGCGGGCTGGGTGTTGCCCGAGGCGACACCCACGACAGCTCCGACGGTGGTGACCGCGGTGGCGGACGCCACGGCGAATCCCCGGACCGAAATCCGGCTCACACGGTTTCCTTCCAGCATCGCCCGCATAGGTGACCTCGCGGACGCAATCGTGCCCCTGGCGCTGGCCTCCGCTTGCGATCGGTCACGGGAGGCACGGGCCCGGTGGACAACTCCCGTGTCGGGAGCGCCGCGTGGTGCTTCGGGCGGCATGCGACGGCCACTATGAAGTTCTGGGTTTCCGTACCGCTGGGGGTACAGGTGTGTCGCATGCGGGGCCTGACAGGACCCAGACTCTGCCCCAGCTCGACACCGCAAGGCAATTCTCCGTTGCGTGTTAAAGCTCACACTCCGTTTGCCCCAGGAGTTTTACGGAAAGCGGGGCGCGCGACGACGCCGCCCGGCTAAGCTCCTTCGCTTCGCCGGACGGCGCCAACTACCGTGCATACAACGCGAACTGACTCAGATGTGGCCGTCCTCCAGCATTTCGGTCACCAGGGCCGCGATCTGCGAACGCTCGGACCGCGTGAGCGTGACGTGCGCGAAGAGCGGATGGCCCTTCAGCTTCTCGACGACGGCAACTACCCCGTCGTACCGCCCCACTCGGAGGTTGTCGCGCTGGGCGATGTCATGGGTGAGGACGACACGGGAGTTCGCCCCGATCCTGGACAACACGGTCAGCAGGACGTTCCGCTCCAGGGATTGGGCCTCGTCCACGATCACGAACGCGTCGTGCAGCGAGCGCCCGCGGATGTGGGTGAGCGGCAGGACCTCCAGCATGCCGCGCGCGGTGATCTCCTCGATGACCGCCTTGCCGGCCACCGAACCGAGCGTGTCGAAGACCGCCTGCGCCCACGGGCCCATCTTCTCGGCCTCGGTGCCGGGCAGATAGCCGAGCTCCTGCCCGCCCACCGCGTACAGCGGCCGGAAGACCATCACCTTCTGGTGCTGCCTGCGCTCCAGGACGGCCTCCAGGCCCGCGCAGAGCGCGAGCGCCGACTTGCCGGTGCCCGCGCGCCCGCCCATCGAGACGATCCCGATGTCCGGGTCGAGGAGCAGATCGAGCGCGATCCGCTGTTCGGCACTCCTCCCCTTGATGCCGAAGGCCTCGCGGTCGCCGCGTACGAGACGGACGTTGCCGTCGGGCGTGACGCGGCCCAGCGCCTTGCCCTTCTCGGACTGGATGGTCAGGCCCGTGTGGACGGGCAGGTCGGCCGCCTCGGGGACGTACAGCTGGTCTTCCTCGAAGAGGAGGTCGACCTGCTCGCCCGAGAGGGTCAGCTCGGACATGCCGGTCCAGCCGGAGTCCGTGATGGCGAGCTCCGCGCGGTACTCCTCGGCGAGCAGCCCGACGGACGACGCCTTGATCCTGAGCGGCAGGTCCTTGGAGACGACCGTGACGTCGTACCCCTCAGCCTGGAGATTGCGCGCTACGGCGAGAATCCTGGAGTCGTTGTCCCCCAACCGGTAGCCGGCCGGGAGCACGCCGGGATCGGAGTGGTTGAGCTCGACGCGCAGCGAACCGCCCAGGTCCCCGATCGGGATCGGGGCGTCCAGGCGGCCGTGCCGGATGCGGAAGTCGTCCAGCAGGCGCAGCGCCTGCCGGGCGAAGTATCCGAGCTCCGGATGGTGCCGCTTGGCCTCAAGCTCCGTCACCACGACGACGGGCAGCACGACTTCGTGCTCGTCGAAGCGGGTCAGGGCGTTCGGGTCGGCCAGCAGGACGCTGGTGTCGAGAACATAGGTGCGCCTGTCGGGCATGCGGCGCTTTGTGCTGGTCACCACGGAAGGACGTACCCCCTCGGATGAGGTCGGGGAGCGACGGGAGGGATTCCGGCCGGGCTGGCGGGTGTGATCCAGGCCGGACGCGGCCGCGCTGCGCGGGCCGGGCGCCGGCCCTCCACGTCGCCCGTGCTGTTCACACGGTCGTCCTGGTGCAAAGGGCCTCCCGGGCGGACGGCGTCATACCGTCCGCTCAGATACGACATCCGTGAATCGGACGTCGACCTGGAAGGCTTATTCCCTCGAACAAGCGCAGCCATGCCAGGGCATATGACGACGCGTTGGTTAACTCTGGGTGGCCCCGACCTCAGGGGCACATGCGGATCAGCCGCCGTAGCGGCGGTGGCGGGCCGCGTAATCACGCAGCGCGCGCAGGAAGTCGACCTTGCGGAAGGCCGGCCAGAAGACTTCGCAGAAGTAGTACTCGGAGTGGGCGGACTGCCAGAGCATGAAGCCCGACAGGCGCTGCTCGCCACTGGTACGGATCACCAGGTCGGGGTCGGGCTGGCCGCTGGTGTAGAGGTGCTTGGAGATGAGGTCGATGTCGACGCTCTCCGCGACGTCCTCCAGGCTCGTGCCCTTGTCCGCGTGCTCCAGGAGCAGCGAGCGCACCGCGTCGGCGATCTCCTGGCGGCCGCCGTAGCCGACGGCCACGTTGACCAGTATCCCGGTGTTGTCGTGGGTGGCCTGCTCGGCTTCCTTCATGACGGCCTGGGTGCGGGCGGGCAGCAGGTCGAGCGCGCCGACGTGGTGCACGCGCCAGCGGCCGTCCGCGACGAGCGAGCGGACGGTGGCCTCGATGATGCCGAGGAGCGGGGTCAGCTCCTCCTCGGGCCGGTCGAAGTTGTCGGTGGAGAGCATCCACAGCGTGACGACCTCGACGTCGGTCTCGGCGCACCAGCCGAGGAACTCCTCGATCTTGTACGCGCCCGCCTGGTGGCCCTGTGCGGTGGTCCCGCCGGACGCCTTCGCCCAGCGGCGGTTGCCGTCGAGGATGACCCCGATGTGCTTGGGCACCTGGTCGTGGTCGAGGCGGCCTTCCACCCGGCGTGCGTAAAGTCCGTACACCAGGTCGCGCAGGTTCACGTGTGTCAGCCCCTCCAGCAGATGGCGGTCTCAAGGGGTGTGCGTAGGGCAGTCCCCGAGGGCGACACCCTACCGCTGCATGGGCCGCCCATCGAAGTCGGGTCCGCGCCGCTGAAGTAGCTTCATACCCATGAACGACACCTCTCTGTACCGCGCGGCCCACGGCCGTTACGACTCGATGGAGTACCGGCGCACGGGCCGCAGCGGCCTGAAGCTCCCGGCGGTCTCCCTCGGCCTGTGGCACAACTTCGGTGACGACAAGGCCCTGGACACGCAGCGCGCGATCCTGCGCCGCGCCTTCGACCTGGGCGTCACGCACTTCGACCTGGCGAACAACTACGGGCCGCCGCCCGGCTCGGCGGAGCTGAACTTCGGCAAGATCTTCGCGCAGGACTTCACGTCATACCGCGACGAACTGGTCATTTCCACCAAGGCCGGATACCTCATGCACCCCGGCCCGTACGGCGAGTGGGGCAGCCGCAAGTACCTGCTGTCGTCGCTGGACGCGTCGCTGGAGCGGATGGGCCTGGACTACGTCGACATCTTCTACTCGCACCGCTTCGACCCGGACACCCCGCTGGAGGAGACGATGGGCGCGCTGGCGTCCGCGGTCCAGCAGGGCAAGGCGCTCTACGCCGGTGTCTCCTCGTACAACAGCGAGCAGACCGCCGAAGCGGCGCGGCTGCTGCGGGAGATGGGTGTCCCCGCGCTCATCCACCAGCCGTCGTACTCGATGATCAACCGCTGGACGGAGGAGGACGGCCTCCTCGACACGCTGGAGCGGGCCGGGATGGGATGCATCTCGTTCGTGCCGCTCGCGCAGGGGCTGCTCACGAACAAGTACCTGAAGGGCATCCCGGAGGGTTCGCGCGCCACACAGGGAAAGTCCCTGGACCCCACCCTGCTGAGCGACGAGGTCGTGCGCCGACTGAACGGCCTGAACGACATCGCGGCGTCCCGCGGCCAGTCGCTCGCCCAGCTCGCCCTCAACTGGGTGCTGCGCGACGAGCGGATGACGTCGGCGCTCATCGGCGCCTCCAGCGTCGAGCAGCTGGAGGAGAACGTGGCGGCGCTCACGGGCCCGAAGCTGACGGACGCGGAGCTCTCGGCCATCGATACGTTCGCGGTGTCGACGCCCGGCACGAACATCTGGGCCGGACAGGGCTGAGTGCGGCCGGTCGGCGCCTTGGGCGCGGGCAGAAAAAAACGGGCCGGTCCGTGGGGGGGAGACGGACCGGCCCGAGGGGGGGTTTCCACCATAACCCTTTGTAAGTGCTGCTGCGTGCATTGGCGTGCCACAACTACTCTCCGAGACCGCGCGACGACTGCGAGACCCCGTTCTTCCCGCGGAATCCGGGGTTCGAGGACGGATTTCGGCCGAGCGCGGCGGTACCCCCCAAGAGGGACCCCGGCCGGGTTCGCGCGCTTGACGCCGGGGCCGCGGGGCCGGCGCGGGCCTGCCGCGGATCCGGCACATGATCGAGGCGGGGGCCGGGGCGCAGGCGGAGAGGGGGCGTACGCGGGGCGCACGGATCGGCATACCCCTGTACGGGGTGTCGGCTCGCGGTGCCGTGCGGCCCCCTCCACCGCACGGCACCGCACGCGTCGCTTTGCTCACGCGAATTAGCCTTGGTCTGAACTTACGTGACGCCGAGGGGGAGATCGAGCCAGTATTGGTAACGATGCGGAATCAGGGCATCGATTTTGCCGGGAACGACCCACGGGGCGCCTTTTCAGGCGGCGTTGGCGGACTTGCCGTGTTTGCTCGCCTTACTCGCCTTACTCGCCTTACTCGCCTTACTGTCGATGATCTCCCGCATGTGCTGGTCGCCCCACAACCCCAGGGGTAGCAGGGCCGCGTTGAGGGACTGGCCGAGGTCGGTCAGGGAGTACTCGACCTTCGGCGGCACCTCGCGGTAGACCTCGCGGTGCACGATGCCGTCCGACTCCAGCTCCCGCAGCTGCTGGATCAGCATCTTCTCGCTCACCCCGGGGATATGCCGCTTGAGCTCGCCGAAGCGCAGCGTCCTGCCCGCGTACAGCGCCCACAGGATCATGGGCTTCCACTTGCCGCCGACGACGTCCACCGCGGCGTCGAGCCCACAGGCGTACGGCTCTTGCTCCTCGGACACGGCCAACTCCTCTGCTCGTCCGGACACTTACCGAAACGACAGTACCGACCGCACGAGCTACTCCGGCTTACGGAGGTCGAAGAGGTGGCGGGTGCTGTGGGCGACGAAGGGCCCCCCGGCCTCGATCCGGTCATGCAGCTCGCGCAGCCGCGGCCGGTACTTCTCCACGCTGAAATCGGGGACAATCCACACCACCTTGCGCAGGAAGTGGACGACGGCCCCGATGTCGAAGAACTCCATCCGCAGCCGCTCGGACCGCAGGTCCACGACTTCCAGGCCGGCCGCCTCGGCCTCGGCGCGCTCCTGGTCGGGGTGGCGGGCGTTCCCGACCTCCGGCGGCTGCGGCCCCAGGAAGTACTCGACGACCTCGAAGACGCTGGAGGGCCCGACGTGCTGCGCGAAGTACGTGCCGCCGGGGCGCAGCACGCGCGCGATCTCCTCGAAGCGGGCCTGCACCGGGTGGCGGCTGGTGACCAGGTCGAAGGCGCCGTCCGCGAACGGCAGCGGCGCGTCCTCCGGCGACGCGACGACCACCACGCCCCGCGGGCGCAGCAGCGCGGTGGCCTTGGCGACGTTCGGGGGCCAGCCCTCCGTGGCGACGGCGAGCGGCGGCAGGGTCGCGGCGGAGGCCAGCACTTCGCCGCCGCCGGTCTGGATGTCGAGCGCGGCCTCCGCCCGCGCGAGGCGTCGCGCCATCGACTCGGCGTACCGCCATGAGGGCCGTGCCTCGGTGGCCCGGCCCTCGAACCAGGAGAAGTCCCAGCCTTCGGTGGGCGCGGCCTCGGCTTCGGCGACGAGGTCTTCGAAGGAGGGCCGCTGATCGGGGCCGGTGGGGTCGCGGGGGTCGGTGGGGTCGCGGGGGTCGGTGGGGTCGCTGGAGCTGTTGTCCATGGGAGAAGCCTGGCATCGCGGCCGCTTTCATGGAGCCGCCGGCCGGCGGATCGGCGGACCGCGGACCGGCGTCTCGCCTCAGCCGGTGCCGGCCGCTCCGCGGGGGAAGGAGACCTCGACGCGGCGGTTCTTCTTGCGGCCCTCCTCCGAGCCGTTGTCCGCGATCGGGTAGTCCTCGCTGTAGCCGCGTACGGAGAAGGTGACCTCGGGGCCGAGGTGGCCCGCCAGTTCGTCGTGCACGGCTTCGGCGCGCTGCCGGGAGAGTTTCTTGCCGTGGCCGTAGGAGCCGAGGTTGTCCGTGAAGCCGAACACTCGGACGTCCGTGGCCTTCTGCGCCCCGGCCTCGTCGGCGATCGCCTTGATACGGGCGTTCGCCTCCGGGTTCAGCTTCGCGCTGTCCTTGGGGAAGAGGACCTCCGCCTGGAGCGCGAACTTCACGTCCGTGTTGGTGTCCTCGCGGCGCTCCTCGCCGCCGAGGTCCTCGACGACGGACTTGATGTCCAGCACCTTCGCGGGTGCGAGCGTGGCACCGTCGGCGAGCTTCAGCCCCGGGCTGTTGGAGTCGACGTCGGGGGGTGGGGAGGTGGTGGTACTGCCGGGCGGCGCGCTGGGGTCACCCTCATCGGCCCAGGCGGGCGCGGGGCCGAGGAGCAGGGCGAGGGTGGCGGCGACGCCTACGGTGCGGAGGTGGTGGCGGGTCATGGGGTTACTCGCCCTCGGAGATCTCTATGGGGGCGGGGGGCATGGCGCCGACTTGGAAATCGACCTTGGTCGTGCCTTCCGGCGGTGCGGGGAATTGCGCGTACCAGTCGGCGGTCTGGCTCGGCTTGACGCCACCCGTGAACTTGGTGCACAAGCACCGCCCCTCGGTGTCCCGGAGGACGAGGTACTTCTTCTTGCCCTCATTGTCAACCAGGTTGGCGCCGGCCACGGAGGAGCCATTCTTGTTCAGCTCGCGTTCTTCTCCCCGCCAGTTGGCCGCGGCCCAGAACCTGCCGCCATTGTTAGTCACCTTTCCCGAGACAGTCACGAAGCCGCCCTCGTCACGCACGGCCGAGGTAACCGTCAGGGTGATGTTCTCTTCACCCTTTACTTCAGCCAACACCTTGTCGCCGGGAGCTTGATCGGCCTCGTCCCTTTCGGCATCGTCCCCGCCCTGCTTGGCGGTCGATGTAGGTGATGACTTCTCGTCGGACGTGTCACCACCCCCGTCTCCGTCTCCGCCGCCGCAACCGACGACCGTGAAGACCAGCCCAGTCGTGATCGCCACAGCGGTCATTGCCCTGCGGGCCATCATGGTGCGCCGAATGCTCATCGCTACCGCTTCCTTCTTTCGTCGAACGCCGGTCAGTCGGCCAGGTGGACAGAGAAGAGGACGGATGCGTCAGGTAGGTCATCCAGGTCGAAGTCGTCCGGATCGATCTCGAAGGAGTCGCCGCCGTCACACTCGAATTCCACGGCCTTCTCCGGGTCCGTCGATGCATTGACGTGGCAGCGCGGCTCGATGATCGCGGTGGCATCGGCCTTGGCATGCTGGGACTCCGTGCCAGGGATGACTGAGTCGCCCACTGTGTAGTTGGTCTCTACCAATGCACGGAACCCTGGGTATCCGTTGGCTACAACCACATCGAACTCTCTGACCTCGGAGTCGTTCTCCGCCGCCAGTGCGTCCGCCGCCTCCTGGGCCTTACCCGTGCCGGTGAACTCGTCACCGGCCAGCCAGTCCAGCCAGTCGTCACCCTCCCCGATGGCCAGTCCGAGCCCCTCGACCAGCTCGTCCCTGGACTCCTGCGCTGCGGCCAGAGCTGCCGCGTCGGCGGCGGACTGGGCGCCATTGCGTGCAGAGGCCGCTTGAGCGAAAGCGAAGAAGGCTAACGCAACGAAGAGCAGAATCCCCGTCATCCAGATGTAGATGGGGAGAGTCTGCCCTCGGTCACTTCTGAGAAAGGCCCGCCTCAGCCGCCGATCACATCTGATACGGCGTCCTGAATCGCTCCGGAGATCTGTCCGTCGAGCCCCAAGCCGTCGATCAAGACGAAGATCCCCGCAATAAGAATCATGAGCCCCGCATACTCCACAAACCCCGCCCCCGCATCCCGATCCCTCCCCCGGATCCGGGATGCCACGGTCACCGTCCAGTCGACCCAGACTCCGAGCACGCGTTCCTTCAGCACGACGGCCCCTTCTCTCCCACCAGATACCGCGCCCTTTGTGGTCAGAGGCAACGTACGCCACAAGGCGTGCGTCGGCAGCAACTCTGCGCGACCGGTGTCCTGACAGGCGTACTCGGCCCGCAAGTTGGCGGATTCCCTTCCCTCTCGGTGAGATCACCATGCACGAAGTCCCCTCCCGCGAACCGTGAACTCAGACCCGACTGTCCCACATCGCATTGCACCCGCGAAGGGGTTTCGCACAGTTGATGAACGTCGCATCCTCAGCGCCCCAGAATCGAACCGAAGTCCGAGCCGGAGCCGAGGAACATGCCCGCCGCGATAAGGATCATCGTGGCCGGGAGCATGAAGACCAGCGTCACCATCGTCGCCTTGGGGATGGTCTTCGCCGCCCGGCGGCGGGAGTTCTGCGCGTCCGTGCGGCGCATGTCCGTGGCGAGCTGGATCAGCGTGTCCGCGATGGGGGAGCCCAGTTCCTCGCCCTGCTGCAGGGCCGAGACGAACTGGGCGACCTGCTCGGACGCGTTGCGGCGGCGCAGTTCGTCGAAGGCCTGGCGGCGGCTGACGCCCATGTCCATCTGGCGCAGCGTGATGCGCAGTTCGTCCGCCCACGGACCCTCGTACCGCTCCGCGACCCGGTCCAGCGCCTGGCGGAAGCCGAGGCCCGCCGAGACCACCACCGCCAGGACGTCCAGGAAGTCCGGGAGCGTGCGGTCGATGACCTCGCGGCGTTCGCGGACGGCCTGCCAGATCAGGGCGTCCGCCGCCGTCGCCCCGAAGGCGAAGGTCAGCAGGCCGAAGAGTGGGGAGCCGTTCGTGAAGAAGATCAGGCCCAGGATGACGCCGAAGACGCCGTAGACCGCGCGCCGCGCTCCGTAGCGGTCGATCGTGAGGCCCCCGGGGTTGCCCGCCATGTCGATCCTGCGGCGCTTGGCGTCGACCCGCCTCGGCCCCATTAGGCGCAGGACGAGGGGGGCGAAGCGCATGCCCAGGCGGTCCACCGCCGAGCCCGCCGCCGAGACGCGGGTCGCGCCGACCTCCAGGGCGACGGCCAGGTCGGAGGGGAGCTTCGCGTCCGCGCGGTACATGCGGACGCCCTGGCACGCGCCGGCCACGGCGAGGCCCATCACGACCGCCAACAGCAAGCCGAGCAACGTAACTCCTCCTAGACCTCGATCTTGCCGAGGCGTCTGATGACGAGGAAACCGATCCCGTACAGGCCGAGTGAGATCAGGATCAGCGTCTGGCCCATCGGTGAGCCGGTCACCCGCTCCAGGGCGCCTTCGTTGGAGGAGTTGATCAGGAGCAGGGAGCCGAGGCCCAGCAGCGGGACGGTGAACGCCGTCGCGTGGACCTCCGACAGCATCGTGCGGACCTCGCGCCGCGTCTCCTTGCGGTCCTCCAGGGTCTGGGTGAGGTTGCGGAGGGAGTTGACCACCGTGCCGCCCGCCTTGTTGGAGAGGACCAGGGTGGTGACCAGGACGATCAGCTCGCGGGACGGGAGGCGGGCGGCCAGTTCGCCGAGGGTGTCGTCGATGGAGCGGCCCAGTGTCAGCTGGTCGGCCACATGGGACAGTTCCTCGCCCGCGGGAGCCTCCAGCTCCTCCGCCGCCATGGCCAGGGACGTACGCAGGGCCAGGCCCGCCGCCGTCGCGTTGGCCAGGATGCGGGCCACGTCGGGGAGCTGGTTGATGAACGCCTCGATGCGTTTCTGGCGCTGCCAGTTGAGGAAGGCGACCGCGCCCCATACCGCGACGACGCCCGCGATCGGGCCGAAGAAGGGTGCGAGCGTCGCCGCCGCGATCAGCCAGAGGGCGGCGACGACCGCGACGACGTACGTGAAGAACTCGCCCGCCGTCAGGTCGAGGCCCGTCGAGGAGAGCCGCAGGTGGATGGAGCGTCCCAGGCGCGTGCGGCGCAGGCGGCGGTCGACCGCGGCGAAGCGGCGCGAGCGGCCGGGAGGGCCGCCGTCCCCGGTGCCGGGGCCGAGCGCCAGGCGGTCGACGAGCGCCTGGCGCTGGGCGCGCCCGGACGCGTACGTATGGACGCCCGCGACGGCGAGCGTGGCGGTCAGGACCGTGGCGCCCAGGGCGAGCAGCGCGGGGCTGTTCACCGGGCTCCCTCCCTCACGGTCGCACAAGCAGTCGTACGTGCGGTCGTACGTGCGGTCGTACGTGCGGTCATCCGAGTCGTCATCCGAGTTGTCATCCGCTCGCTTCCCTCGTGTTCATCACGTCGATCGCCTCCGCCACCCCGTACGCCGGCGGCACCGGCTCGCCCGCCCCGTACAGCTTGTCGGCGATCGCGCGCGGCAGCGGCAGGTGTTCGAAGTGGCCGTGCACGACCCGGTCGGCGCCGATCGGCTGTGCCACGAAGCGGGTGACCGGGGCGATGCGGAACTGCTGGCGGCCGTGCGAGACGAGCAGCACGATCTCGGAGACCTTGCGGGAGCCGTCGGTGTGCCGGGCGAGCTGGACGACCACGTCGACGGCCGAGTTGATCTGGTCCTTCAGCGCTTCGAAGGGGATCTGGACCTCCGACATGGAGCCGAGGGTCTGGAGGCGCATCAGGGCGTCTTCCGCGGTGTTCGCGTGGACCGTGGCGAGCGAGCCGTCATGGCCGGTGGACATGGCCTGGAGCATGTCGAGGGTCTCGCCGCCGCGGACCTCGCCGACGATGATGCGGTCGGGCCGCATGCGCAGGCTGTTGCGGACGAGGTCGCGGATGGTGATCTGGCCCTTGCCCTCGACGTTGGCCGGCCGGGACTCCAGGCGGATGACGTGGTCCTGCTGGAGCTGGAGCTCCGCCGAGTCCTCGATGGTGATGATGCGTTCGTGGGCCGGGATCAGTCCGGAGAGCGCGTTGAGGAGGGTCGTCTTGCCGCTGCCCGTGCCGCCGCTGACGATGAGGTTGAAGCGGGCCCGCACGAACGCCGCGAGCAGCATCAGCATGTGCTCGTCGAGCGAACCGAGGCCGATGAGCTCGGGGAGCGTGTACGCGCGCGGGAAGCGGCGGATGGTGAGGGTGGCGCCGGTCAGGGCGAGCGGCGGGATGATGACGTTGACGCGCTCGCCGGTGGGCAGGCGGGCGTCGACCATGGGGTTCGACTCGTCGACGCGTCTGTTCACCGTGGAGACGATGCGTTCGATCGTCTGCATGAGCTGGTCGTTGGAGGCGAAGCGGAGGGGGAGCTGTTCCACGCGGCCCGCGCGTTCGACGAAGACCGAGTCGGGGCCGTTGACCATGATCTCCGTGATGGAGGCGTCGGCGAGGAGCGGTTCGAGGACGCCGAGGCCGAGTGCCTCGTCGACGACGCGGCGGATCAGCTGGGCGCGTTCGGAGGTGGAGAGTACGGGCCCTTCGCGGCTGATGATGTGGCCGAGGACGCGCTCCAGGCGGACGCGGCGGTCCGCGGCCGTGAGCGACGACATCTCGGCGAGGTCGATCTCCTCCAGGAGCTTGGAGCGGTAGACGGCGACGAGGCCGTCGTCGCGGCTCGGCTCGGTCTGGTGGGTGGGGGCCACGCGGTCGCGCAGGCTCATGGCGTCCTTCAACCTCCTTCAGGGGTACGTGTGTCTCAGTACTCGGCGTCGTCGTCGTTGGGCATCGTGGCCTCCTTGGTGACGCTCCAGCCGGTGTCCACGAAGGGGAACAGGAGCGGCACGTCGACCTCGACCGTGGCGGTGGTGGTGTCGCCGCCCATGCCGACCTGGACGGAGGAGCTGAGCCCGCCGTCCATGGCCGCGGCGCCCGCCGCCTCCCCGGAGTCGCCCTGCGAGGCCGCGCGGGCCGCCGCGCGGGCGCCGGAGCCCGCCTGGTTGGCGGCATATCCCACCAGCCCGAGCTGGATGGCGGCGAGGCCGACGAGCAGCAGGATCGGCAGGAAACCGGCGAACTCCAACATCGAGACCCCGCGGTCACCCCAACGACGGGCCGGGCCCCGGCCCCGGCCCCGGCCCCGGCTGCCCCGGAGGAACCTCAACGCCCTCATCCGTCCTCCCCCTCCTTCGCCGCGCCCGCCTCTCCGTCGACGTGCCAGCCCGCGTCGAAGCCGGGGAAGAACACCGGCACGTCCACCGACACGTGGGCCTTCCACACCGTGCCCTCGTCCGTGCACGTCACGGTCGCGTCCTGCCAGGCGGCGGGCAGGTGCTCCTTGGCCGCGGAGGAACAGGCTCCGGCCGCGCCCTCTCCCGCCGCGTACGCCGCCGTGGCCGCCCGCGCCGCCTCGTCCGCCGCGTTTCCGGCGAGGGAGTACGTATAGCCGTACAGCGCGCACTGCCAGAGAATCGTCATGACCACGAGCAGCAGCGGGAACATCCCGGCGAATTCGAGCGTGACCGCACCCCGATCGCTGCCGAAACCCCGGTCGCCGCTCGCCGTCTTCCTCCGCAGGGTGAGCCCGCCCCGCTTCCCGGCGCTCCCGGTCTCCGCGTCGACCAGGCCCAGCTCGCCCGCGAGCCCCCACAGCGCCTGCTTCACGGAGGAGCGGCTGTCGAGGTCCTGCATGCGGCCCGCGTCGACCGCGGTCCGCAGTTCCTTGAAGGCGGCCGGCACGGTGGTGCGGGCCACCCGTGTGCCGGTGACGCGCTCCACCAGGGAGGGCTGGATCTCCGTTCCCTTGGCGTGGCGGTTGAGGACGGTGAGGGTCTCCTCAGCCTTGCGGATCTGGAGGCGGTCCCACAGGCGCACCATGCGCTTGGCGGCGCGTACCGCCACCACGTCGGGGGTGAGGAGCAGCACGGCGTGGTCGGCGAGCTCCACGGCGGCGGCGCTCGCGGCGGTGACGTAGGCGCCGCAGTCGACGACCACGACGTCGTAGCGGGCGCGCAGGGCGGCGAGGATCTGGCGGGCGACCCGGTCGGTGACCTCCTCGCCGCGCTCGCCGTCGGCGGGGGCGAGGAGCAGGCCGATGCCGCTCTCGTGGGTGTAGACGGCGTCCTGGAGGACGCGGGGCGTGATGTCGCTGATGGCGGCGAGGTCGGCGACGGAGCGGCGGAACTGTACGTCCAGGTAGGAGGCGACGTCCCCCGACTGGAGGTCGAGGTCGAGGAGCGCGGCCGAACGGCCTGACGCCTGGGCCGCGAGGGCGAGCTGGACGGCGGTCACGGTCGCCCCGACGCCGCCCTTCGCGCCGCTGACGGCGACGACGGTGCCTGAGCCGCCGGGCGCCCCGCCCGCGCCGCCGCCCCCGTACAGGTCGAGGTTCGCACTGCCCAGGTGGCGCCGCATCCCGGTCGACCAGGCGGCGGCGGCCTGGACGCGCTCGGCCAGGGCGTCGTACGCGAGCGGGAGGCCGACGATGCCGCGCGCCCCGGAGTCCATGGCGGCCGTGAGGAGCCCCGGGCTGGTGTCGGCGGTGATCAGGACGACCCCGACGGCGGGGAAGCGCAGGACGAGATCGCGGATGAGGTCGAGCGCGGGAACCGGTCCGATGCGCTCGTGGACGAGGACGACCTCCGGCAGTTCGTCGACCGACTCGGCGGCGAGCCGCGCGAGGGTGTCGAGCAGCGCGGTGGAGTCCCCGACGGGCAGCGCCGGTTCCGCGCCCGGCAGCTGCCCGGTCAGCGTGGACAACGCCCGGGCGGCCTCGATGTCCCCGACGGCGGGCAGGATCCGAGTGGCCATACGAGACCTCCTACTTGTCCTCATCGAGGGTGTACGTACGATCCCGCGGCGGCACCGTCGATTCGCCGCCCTCGCCGATCACGGCCGGCCGGGCGGGCGAGCCGACCACCACCGCGCAGAGCGGTTCCGCACCCGGCAGCCGCCCGGTCGGCATGGACAGCGCGCGGGCAGCCTCCACGCCCCCGACGGCGGGCAGGATCCGAGTGGCCATACGAGACCTCCTACTTGTCCTCATCGAGGGTGTACGTACGATCCCGCGGCGGCACCGTCGATTCGCCGCCCTCGCCGATGAGGGCGAGGCGGACGTGCGTGGCGAAGGACTCGGCGTACGCGACGCGCTGCGCGTCCGCCGTGCCGAGGGCGAATGTGATCGGCACGGCCTCGCTCGCCCTGCGGCGCGTGCGGTCGTCCTGGTCCGGTTCGAGTGGGGTCAGCTTGCCGACGTCGAGCACCCTGGCGCCCTCCACGATGACTTTGGACTGGTCCTTCGCCTTGTCGGCCTCGCCCTTGAAGGTGGCGTAGATGTTGACCTTCGAGCCGGGCGTGATCTTTCCGGCGACACCGGTCGCCGCGTCGATCAGGATGGCGATCTCCTGCTGGCCCGCGCCCAGTTCGGGACGCTTGACGATCATGTCGGACTGGAGCAGCGAGCCCTTCCGCAGCTGGGTGACGGCGATCTTGCCGCGGATCTCGCCGAGGTCGGTGACGGCGTTGTCGGACAGCCACCGCTCGGGCATCTCGACCTTCTCGAACTGCTCGGCGGTCAGCTCCTTGTAGGGTGCGATGTCCCCTTTGAGCTTGTACGCGGCGACCTCGGGCCCCACCTTCGAGTTCACGTCACGGATCACCGAGAGGACGCCCGCGAAGGCGCCGAACGCGCACAGGACCGACAGGACCAGCAGGATGACGCCGCGACGCTGGCGTGAGTTCATGGGCCGGACTACCTCGATCGAGTGCGGGTGGCTACGGACAGTGAGCGGTGTGGCGCGTGTTCGGTCGTAGGTCGCGTACGAGGGTGGAGTGCGGCTAGGTCGCGCCGCGTGGCAGGAGTGCGCGGGCGGGGCGGTCCGCGGGCGGTGGCAGCGGTGCGGCGCAGAACGCGCAGCGGTCGCCGATGAGTTCGAGCCCGCACCAGTGGCAGTCGTCGCGCCGGACGGACGACACCAGCTGGTAGAGGACGGAGATGTCCGGGATGGCCGCGGCGAACTCGACGAGTCTGCCCGTGGCCCACCAGCGCGCGGACTCCGCGGGCAGGCGCACCTCGGCGACGCCCTGGGAGTGCCAGGCCGGGGCGAGCGTCCCGGTGACCCAGCGGGGCGCCAGCTGCCCCGGGGCGTACAGCATCTTCGTACCGAATCCCGGACCGGACAGGCTCGCCTCCGAGCCGCCGCCCGAGACCTTCACCAGCTCGGCCCGTGGTGTGGCGAGGACGGCGAACTGGGTTCCAGGGAGCCAGGACTTGGCGTGCGACTGGAGGGTGACGGGGACGCGGTCCAGCTTGGTGACGGAGCCGAGCAGGGCGCCCGCGTAGATGTAGTGGGACAGCAGGCGTGCCGCGGAGGCGAGGACGCCCGGACTGAAGTCGCAGATGGACAACTGGCGGAGCTGGAGGGCCAGTACGGCCAGGCCCAGCGGTGGCAGGTCCGAGCGGACGACCGCGATCCGGTCGCTCTCCAGGACCGAGCGGACCGCGTACAGACGGTGCGTGACGGCCGCGGGCGCCGAGGCCGGACACAGGACGATCACGTACCCGTGGTGCTCGATGAGCGTGTCCATCTCGGTGAGCGCCTGGTCCAGCGAGTACGTCCGCGGGGACTGCACGGCGGACTGGAGGACCGCGGCCGACGGCGTGTGCCGGTCGGGTGAGGGCAGCACGAGGTCGGGGCCGGTGACGGCTATGGCGGTCGGCATGCGCGTACCCCCTGCGGCTCCCCCTGCACTTCTCCTCGGCCTCAGCACCATATCCAGGCAAGGCCGCATCAACACCCAACTTCCCACTGTTCACGTGGAGATGACCGGACGCCGGCGCGGACACCGCCGACGTCCGGGCCGTGGGCTAGAAGAAGCTGCTCCAGTCCTGGTCCGAGATCTGCTTGACGCACAGGACCAGGAACAGCAGGCCGGCGACCGTCAGCATGCCGTTGCTGAGCCAGCCGTTGCGCCACTCCCTCGGGGTGCGGGCGGAGTTGAGCAGCCAGACCAGGGTGAGCGCCAGGAACGGCATGAAGGCCGCGCCCAGGACGCCGTAGATGATGATGAGCCGGAACGGCTGGCCCTCGAAGAGCAGGATCATCGGCGGGAACGTCAGCCAGAGCAGGTACGCGCGGAACGGCACCGACTTCTCGCGGGCGCCGGACGCCACCTCCTCGCCGCTCCGCGCGGTGTCCCCGGCGGAGTCGGCGCCCGCCCGCTGCTTGCGGTAGCGCTCGACGAAGTCCGCGAACATCAGGCTCACGCCGTGCCACACGCCGATCAGCGAGGTGAACGACGTCGCGAAGAAGCCGACCAGGAACAGCTTGGCGGTGGCGTCGCCGTACTCCTTCTCCAGGATGCCGGAGAGCTGGACGAGGCCCTTGTCGCCGCTGGCGATGGCGACGTTCGCGGAGTGCAGCATCTCGGCGCCGACGAAGAGCATGGCGACGACGAAGACGCCGGTGGTGATGTACGCGACGCGGTTGTCGAGCCGCATCACCTTCATCCAGCCGGTGTTGGTCCACCCCTTGGCGTTGACCCAGTACCCGTACGCGGCCAGCGTGATCGTGCCGCCGACGCCGCCGATCAGGCCCAGCGTGTTGAGGATGGAGTCCTTCTCGTCGGGCAGCACGGGCAACAGACCGGCGAAGGCGTCGCCCAGGTGCGGGGTGACGCGGATGGCGAGATAGACGGTGACGACGAACATCACGCCGACCAGGACCGTCATGACCTTCTCGAAGACGGCGTACTTGTTGAACCAGACGAAGACGAGGCCGACGAGGCCGGTGAGGATGCCCCACCACTTGAGCTCCATGACGTCGGGGAAGAGCGCCTGGAGGGGCAGCCCCGACGACGACATGGCCGCCGCCCCGTACACGTACCCCCAGATCACGACGTAGACGACGAAGAACCACGTCGTCCAGCGGCCGAGGCTCGCCCAGCCGTCGAAGAGGGTGCGCCCGGTGGCGAGGTGCCAGCGGCCCGCGGCCTCGGCGAGCGAGATCTTCACGACGCAGCCGATGACGGCGGCCCACAGCAGGGTGTAGCCGAAGTTGCTGCCCGCGATGAGGGTCGCGACGAGGTCGCCCGCGCCGACGCCGGTCGCGGCGACGACGATGCCGGGGCCGATGTACTTCCAGCTCGATTTGCGCGGCTGGGGTGCGGACGCGCCGACGGGGGTGCCACTGCCTGTGGTTTCAGCCATGCCGATCAAGAAAGCGCATAGCGGCGCGTGGCACAAGGGGTTGGCCGGAAGACGGCATTGACCGGAGCATGCCACGCCCCGACGATGGGGCGGCGCGACCCGCACGTGACACGCGGCGCGACCCGCAGCGGACACGCGGGACACGTCGCACACCCGCGTTACCCCAACGCTCCCCGCACACCCCGCACACCCGCGTCCCGCACACCCCCGCACCGCACGCGTCGCACTGAACCACCCCCCCACCCCTCAGGAGACTTCATGCGACTCCGCATACGCGGCAGAAGATCCGCCGCCCTCGCGGCCCTTCTCGCCCTCGCCGTGGCGGCCCCCCTCACCGCCAACGCCACACCGTCCGCGGCCGACCCGGCCGCCCGAAGCACCGCGACGGCGGACGACGAAACCCGCCAGTACGAGATCCCGCTCCCCGACGACCGCGCCGCGCGCACCGCGCTCGCCCGCACCGGCGTCACCATCGACGAGGTCGACGCCCGCGCGGTGGTCGTCTCCGCCGACGGCCGCGAGGCGGCCCGGCTCCGGGCGTCCGGCTACGAACTCAAGGCCCTGGCGGGCCCCCCGAAGCGTACGAACGGACAGGCGGTGGAGCCGATGGACTTCCCGCCCGCCGACGCGAGGTACCACAACTACGCCGAGATGAACGCGGCGATCGACCAGCGCATCGCGGCCCACCCGAACCTGATGACCAAGAAGGTCATCGGCAAGTCGTACGCGGGCCGGGACATCATCGCCGTCAAGGTCAGCGACAACGCCGCCACCGACGAGGCCGAACCGGAGGTCCTCTTCACCCACCACCAGCACGCCCGCGAGCACCTGACGGTGGAGATGGCCCTCTACCTGCTGCGCGAGCTGGGCGACGACTACGCCACGGACGCGCGGCTCAAGAAGATGGTCGACTCGCGCGAGATCTGGATCGTGCCGGACATGAACCCGGACGGCGGCGAGTACGACATCGCGACCGGCTCCTACCGCAGCTGGCGCAAGAACCGCCAGCCGAACACCGGCTCGTCGAGCGTCGGCACCGACATGAACCGCAACTGGGCCTACAAGTGGGGCTGCTGCGGCGGCTCGTCCGGCTCCCCCGGCTCGGACACCTACCGCGGGCGCGCCGCCGAGTCGGCCCCCGAGGTGAAGGTCGTCGCCGACTTCGTACGCAGCCGTGTCGTCGGCGGCAAGCAGCAGATCAAGTCCGCCATCGACTTCCACACGTACAGCGAACTGATCCTGTGGCCCTACGGCTACACGTACGCCGACACGGCCGCCGGCCTGACCCAGGACGACCGCGACGCCCACGCGACCGTCGGCAGGAAGATGGCGGCCAGCAACGGCTACACGCCCGAGCAGGCCAGCGACCTCTACATCACGGACGGCTCGATCGACGACTGGCTGTGGGGCAGCCAGAAGATCTTCAGCTACACCTTCGAGATGTACCCGTCGTCCGCGGGCGGCGGCGGCTTCTACCCGCCCGACGAGGTCATCGAGCGGGAGACGAGCCGCAACCGCGACGCGGTACTGCAACTCCTGGAGAACTCGGACTGCATGTACCGGTCCATCGGCAAGGAGCAGCAGTACTGCGCGAGCTGACACCCCGGGCACCCGGCAAACCCTGCCGGGTGCCCCACCGCTACACGAACAGACTCACCACCGCCGCCACCACGAACCCCGCCACCGAAAGCACCGACTCCAGCACGGTCCACGTCTTCAGCGTGTCCCGCTCGCTGATGCCGAAGTACTTGGCGACCATCCAGAACCCGCCGTCGTTGACGTGCGACGCGAAGATGGAGCCCGCCGAGATCGCCATGATGACCAGGGCGACGAAGGCCTGGGAGTGGTCGCCCTCGGCCAGGAGGGGGGCCACGATGCCTGCCGTCGTGACGATCGCGACCGTCGCCGAGCCCTGGGCGACGCGCAGCACCAGGGAGAGCAGGTAGGCGAGGACGATGATGGGCAGGCCCACGTCCTGGAAGGTGTCCGAGAGGGCTTTGGCCACGCCGCTCGCCTTGAGGACGGCGCCGAAGATGCCGCCCGCGCCGACCACCAGGAGGATGTTGCCGACCGGCTTGAGGGACGAGGTCGACACCGTCTCAAGGGACTTGCGGGACCAGCCGCGCCGGATGCCCAGCAGGTAGTAGGCCATCAGGAGCGCGATCGTGAGGGCCACGAAGGGGCTGCCGAAGAACTCGATCACCGAGCGGGGAGTCGAGGGGTCGAAGGCGATCGAGGAGAACGTCGCGAGGAGGATCAGGAGGAGCGGCGTACCGATGATCGCGAAGACGACACCCAGCGGCACCGGCTTCTCGCGCGGCTCCACACCGGCCGCGCGCTGCTCGGCGACGACCGCGGCCTTCGCCTCCTCGGCGGCCTCGACCATGTCCTGCGGGACGGGTACGAAGATGCGCTTGCCGATCCACGCGGAGTACACCCAGGCGGCGAGGACGGCCGGGACGCCGCAGACGATGCCCATGAGGATGACCCACCCGAGGTCCACGTGGAGCAGACCCGCCGCGGCCACCGGTCCCGGGTGCGGGGGCAGGAACGCGTGGGTCATCGACAGGCCCGCGAGGAGCGGGAGGCAGTAGAGGAGGATCGACTTGCCGCTGCGCTTGGCGGCGGCGTAGACGATGGGCGCGAGGACGAAGATGCCCACGTCGAAGAAGACGGGGATGCCGAAGATCAGACCCGTCAGGCCCATGGCCAGCGGCGCGCGCTTCTCGCCGAAGAGGCCCAGCAGGCGCGATGCCAACACCTCCGCGCCGCCCGACACTTCGAGGATCGCGCCGAGCATCGTGCCGAGGCCGATGATGATCGCCACATGGCCGAGGATGCCGCCCATGCCCGACTCGATGACCGAGACCGCGTCGGACCTCTGGACGGTACCGAAGAGTTCGGTGACGGAGAGGCCGGCCGAGAGGCCGACGACTATGGAGACCGCCAGCAGCGCCACGAAGGGCTGGAGCCTGACCTTGATGATCAGGAAGAGGAGGAGCACGATCCCGAGCGCGGCGACGGTCAGCAGACCCGCCGTGCCGTCGATCAGGGTGAGGACGCCACCGGTATGGGGTGGCATCTCCGCGGCGGGGGCGGCGGCCGCGAGCACGGCGGTGTGGGACGGGGACATCGTTGACCTCGTAAGTGCATGGGACTTTCGGGCAGGCATGGAGGATCGCGGCACGGCGCACCGCGGGTGACGGGCGCCGTGCCGTGACGACGTACGGCTTGCTGGGAGAAGATGCGCGTCAGCTCAGGACGGCGAGCGCGTCGATCTCGATGAGCAGCCCCTTGGGCAGGCCCACGTACACCGTGGTGCGGGCCGAGGCGGGGGCCTTGAGGCCCTGCTCCTCGAAGTACGCGTTGTAGATCTCGTTCATCTCGGCGAAGTGGTCCACATCCGTGAGGTAGACGCGCATCATCATCACGTCGTCCCAGGTGGCGCCGCCCTCTTCGAGGATCGCCTTGACGTTGGCGAAGGTCTGGAGGGTCTGCTCGCGCAGGGTCGGGCCCGCGGGGGTGGGGGCCTTGCCCTCCTCGGCGGGGAGGAAGCCGACCTGACCGGCGACCTGAAGGATGTTGCCCTTCTTGACGCCGTGGGAGAACTTCGCGGGCGGGGTGGTGTGGGTCGCCGGGGTGAGAGCGGTCTTTTCGGTCATGGTCGTTCAGGCTTCCTTCAGGGGTGACTTGCCGGAGTACTCCCGGCTGATGGCGTCCGCCGTGCGGCGCACCAGCGGGAGCAGCGTGAGGAGTTCCTCGGCGGTGACGACGACGTTCGGCGCGGAGACCGACATGGCGGCGACGACACGCCCGTCCGCACCGCGGATGGGGGCCCCGATGCAGTTGATGGACTCCTCGTGGCCACCGAGGTCGGTGGCCCATCCCTGTTCGCGCACCTTGTCCAGCTCCCGCAGGAAAGCGGCGGCGTTGGGCGTCGAACGGGACGTGTAGGTGGGGTAGTCGAGCTTCTCCGCGAAGGCGCGGCGCTCGGCTTCGGGGAAGTCGGCGAGGAGGAGCTTGGCCACGGCGGCGACCGTGATCGCCACCGGCTTGCCGATGCGCGAGTACATGCGTACCGGGTAGCGGCTCTCGACCTTGTCGATGTAGAGGACTTCCTGCTCCTCGTAGACGGCGAGATGGACCGTGTGGCCGCACTTCTCGTTCAGGGCGAGGAGGTGAGGGTGGGCGATCTCGCGCACGTCGAGGCTCTCGACGGCCTCCTGGGCGAGGGCGAAGAGGCGCGCGCCGAGGCGGTAGCGCTGGTCGGACTGGCGGAAGACCAGGCCGTGCTCGTGGAGGGTGCGCAGGAGCCGGAGCGCCGTGGACTTGTGGACGCCGAGCCGGTCGGCGACCTGCCCGAGGTCGGCGGGGCCCTCGGCGAGCAGCGGCAGGATCGAGAGCGCGCGGTCGACGGTCTGGCTCATGGGGTACGTACCTCTTCCTCGGCCCCGGTTTCCTCCGGGACGTTCGCCGTCCAGCCGGGGCCGAGACGAAGTGTCTCCCAGGCGGCGTCGTCCAGGGCGGCGAGGCGGTCGGCGTGTGCGCGGGCGGGGGGCGGGGCGAGGTCGCCCGGGACGGTGAGGGCGGCGGCGGCCATGAGGTGGCCGTGGCGCAGTCGGTGTGCGGCGGGCAGGTCGCGCAGGGTGGCGGAGAGGAACCCGGCGGCGAAGGCGTCACCGGCGCCGACCGGCGCGACGACGTCCACGCGCAGGGCGGCCTGGAAGACGGGTTCCTCGCCGTGGCGGAAGACGGTGGCGCCGCGGCCGCCCTGCTTGACGACGAGGGTGGCGGGTTCGGGCAGGACGGCGCGGACGGCGTCGGGGCCGCCGGTCACGCCCCAGACCGCCGCGGCCTCGTCCGCGCCGACGAAGACGAGGTCGGCGCCGCGCGCGAGGTCGAGGAGGACACCGGGGGCGCGGTCGCCCGCGTCCGTCCACAGCCGCGGGCGGTGGTTGACGTCGAAGGAGAGGAGCGGGCCGCGGTCCGCGCGCCGGGTACAGAGATGACGTACGAGTTCGAGGCAGTCGGCGGAGAGGGCGGGCGTGATGCCCGTCAGGTGCAGGATGCGGCCGGCGGTCAGGGCGTCCTCGTCCACGGAGGCCCGCGACATGGCGGAGGCGGCGGAGCCCGCGCGGTAGTAGACGACCTCGTGGGTGTCGGTGTCGCGGTCGTCGGCGGTGCGGAAGTAGACGCCGGTGGGGCGGTGCGGGTCGCGGCCGACGGCGGAGGTGTCGACGCCGTGGCGCGCGATGGTCTCGACGAGGTGGTCGCCGAAGCCGTCGGCGCCGACTCGGCTGACCCAGCGGGTGGTGTGCCCGGCGGCGGCGAGCGCGCAGAGGACGTTCGACTCGGCGCCGCCGATTCCGCGGTCGAAGGAGGGCACGTCGGCGAGGCGGCCGGGGCAGGCGGGCAGGAACGTGACCATGGACTCGCCGAGCGCCACGACGTCCACCGGTGCCGGTGCCTGGGCGGCCGCCTGTGCGGTTGCCTGTGCGGTCACGATCTCCAGCCCCTCAACCGTCTCTCCGGATCCGTTGACCCGGCGTTGGCTCGGATGTTAGACAGCTGTCAGCGACATACGCAATGACTGTTGCAGATACTGCAACGCATCCCTGGAGGAGGCGCCCATGGCCGCCGACCACGCCGTCGACCGTCCCGCTGACCAGTCCGCTGACCGGTCCGCTGACCGGTCCACCGAACCGTCCGTCGGCCGGTCCGGCGACCCGCTCGCCTCGCTCGCGGACGAACGGATCGATCACCGCTTCAAGGGCCTTCCCCCGGACGCGGAGGGCCTCACCGTCGGCGAGCTCGCGGCCCAGCGCCGGAACCTCTTCACCGGCGGCTTCACCACCCCCGTCCTCGCGCTCTCCGCCGAGCGCCTGGAGCACAACCTCGCGCTCATGGAGACGTACGCCGAACGCCACGGCCTCGCCTTCGCACCGCACGGCAAGACGTCGATGGCGCCGCAGCTCTTCGCCCGGCAGCTGGAGCGCGGGGCGTGGGGCATCACGCTCGCCGTGCCCCACCAGGTGCATGTGGCGCGGGCGTTCGGCACCTCACGGATCTTCCTCGCGAACGAACTGGTCGACGCGGCGGCGCTGCGCCGGCTCGCCCGCGAGCTGGACGCCGACCCGTCCTTCCGCTTCATCTGTTACGTCGACTCCGTACGCGGCGTCGAGTTGATGCACGCCGCGCTCAGCGAGGCGGGGGCCAGCCGTCCCGTGGACGTCGTGATCGAACTGGCGGCGGGCGACGAGGCGCGGACCGGCGTACGGACCGAGGGCGAGTGCTTCGAGATCGCGAACGCCGTGGCGGGCGCCGACACGTTGCGGCTCGTCGGCGTCGCCGGGTACGAGGGTGAGGTGCCGCAGCCCTCCACGGAGCGGGTCACGGCGTGGCTGCGGCGGCTGGTCGCGCTGCTCGTCGAGCTGGACAAGGCGGGGCGGTTCGCGGATCTGCCGGAGGTCGTGCTCAGTGCGGGCGGCAGCGCGTGGTTCGACGCGGTGGCGTCGGTCTTCGCCGAGGTGCCGGAACTGTCCCTGCCGGTTCTGAAATTGCTGCGCTCCGGTGCGTACGTCTCCCATGACGACGGCCACTACCGGAAGCTGACGCCCTTCAACCGGGTCCCGGAGGAGGGTGCGCTGGAGCCTGCCTTCCGGCTCTGGACGCAGGTGGTGTCGCGGCCCTCCGCCGAGCAGGCGTTCACCAACGCGGGGAAGCGGGACGCGGCGTACGACCTGGATCTGCCCGCGGCGCAGGTCGTGCGGCGGGGCGGGGTGGAGCGGCCCGCGACCGGGGTCACGGTCACCGGGCTCTCCGACCAGCACGGATGGCTCCGGACGACTCCGGAGGCGGACCTCGCGGTGGGCGACTGGGTCGGCATGGGGCTCTCGCATCCGTGCACGGCGTTCGACAAGTGGCAGATGATTCCCCTGGTGGAGGGGGATGGGACGGTCACGGACTACGTCCGCACGTTCTTCTGACCTGGGGGTCTTGGGCGGTCCTGGGCGGCGCCCCGCACTGTCCCCTGGACCGTCGCTCCGCGACGGATGTCTCCCACCCACCCACCCGTTTGCCCCGCGTTTGCACCGCAGCGACGTAGTCACCCGGTAGCCGCCGACGGCGGCCACCCGCACCCTCAACGAATCCCGCGAACAAGAGAGGCACCCCATGGACCTGGTGATCCGGGACGCTCGCGTCATAGACGGGACCGGAGGTGCCTCCTACCGCGCTGACGTCGGCGTACACCACGGCAGGATCGCCGCGATCCACCGGGAGGACGGTGAAGGGACCGGCAACCGCCCCACAGGGCGGCACACACTGGACGCCCAGGGGCTGGCGCTGGCGCCTGGTTTCATCGACATGCACGCGCACAGCGACCTCGCCCTCCTCCGCGACCCCGAGCACACCGCGAAGGCCGCCCAGGGCGTGACGCTGGAGGTCATCGGCCAGGACGGCCTGAGCTACGCCCCCGTGGACGACCGTACGCTCGGCCAGGTCCGCCAGGCCATCACCGGCTGGAACGGCGACGGCGCCGACATCGACTTCACGTGGCGCACCGTCGGCGGCTACCTGGACGCGCTGGACACCGCCCACGGCGGCCACGGCATCGCGGTGAACGCCGCGTACCTCATCCCGCAGGGCACCGTCCGGATGTACGCGCTGGGCTGGGACGACCGCCCGGCGACCCCCGCCGAGCTGGACCACATGCGGCAGCTCGTCACGCAGGGCATGCGGGAGGGCGCCGTCGGCATGTCCTCCGGCCTCACCTACACCCCCGGCATGTACGCCGACGACTCCGAGCTGACCGAGCTGTGCAAGGTCGTCGCCGCCCACAAGGGCTACTACTGCCCCCATCACCGCAGTTACGGAGCGGGCGCCCTCCAGGCGTACGAGGAGATGGTGGAGCTCACCCGGACCGCGCACTGCCCCCTGCACCTCGCGCACGCCACCATGAACTTCGGTGTGAACAAGGGCAAGGCCCCGGACCTGATCGCCCTCCTCGACGACGCCCTCGCGCAGGGCGCGGACATCACCCTCGACACGTACCCCTACACCCCCGGCTGCACGACGCTCGTCGCGATGCTGCCCAGCTGGGCGAGCGAAGGCGGGCCCGACGCGATCCTCGCCCGGCTGGAGGACGAGGCGACCGCCGAGAAGATCCGCCATCACATGGAGGTCATCGGCGCCGACGGCTGTCACGGCGTACCCATCGAGTGGGACACGGTCGAGATCTCGGGGGTGAGCGACCCCGGGCTCGCCTCCTGCGTCGGCAAGACGATCCAGCACTCCGCCGACATGCGCGGCGAGGCGCCCTGGGTCACCGCCCGCCGTCTGCTCATCGACGACAGGCTCGGCTCGACGATCCTCCAGCACGTCGGGCACGAGGAGAACGTACGGACGATCATGCGTCACCGCGTGCACACGGGCGGCAGCGACGGCATCCTTCAGGGCTTCAAGCCGCACCCGCGCGCGTACGGCACGTTTCCGCACTATCTGGGCCGGTACGCCCGGGAGTTGGGCGTCATGTCACTGGAAGAGACCGTCGCCCACCTCACCTCGCGTCCCGCCGCCCGCCTCCGGCTCCCCGACCGGGGCACCGTACGCGAGGGCTACCGCGCCGACCTGGTGCTCTTCGACCCGGAGACGGTCGCGGCGGGCTCCACCTTCGAGGCGCCCCGCACGCTTCCCACCGGTATCCCGCACGTCCTGATCGACGGCCGGTTCGTGATGCGTGACGGCCGCCGCACGGACACCCTCGCGGGACGCGCCGTACGCCGAACCCCCTGAGCCCGCATCCCCACTCCCGCCGCACCCTCAGCGTCCGGTCGCGCCGCGGATGATCAGGATGTGGTCCGTGACCTCGGCGGTGCGTCCGTCCGGCCCGTCGGCGATCCGGCGGGACGCGTCGGCCCGTTCGAGCGTCCATGTCGCCGGGTCCAGGCCGATGTCCGCGGCGACCTGCCGCGCGGTCGGGTACCGGATGTCGGGGTCCTGGTTCCACGACCACGGGGCGGTCGATCCGTGGTCGACGACCAGCAGCCGCCCGCCCGGACGCAGCGCGTGCGCGGCCGTGCGCAGGACGGATGCCTTGTCGAGGTCGAGGGGCGTCTGCAGATAGTGCGCGCAGACGAGGTCGAACGCGCCCTGCGGGAAGGACTCGCGCAGGTCGTGCCGCTGGGCGGCGATCCGCTCGGCCAGGCCGTTGGAGGCGGCGAGTTCGGTGAGCCGCTCGACCGCCACGGCCGAGACGTCGACGGCGGTGACGTGCCACCCCTGGCGGGCGAGCCACAGCGTGTCGCCGCCGTCGCCGCATCCGAGGTCGAGCACGTCGCCGGGCGGCAGGCCCGTGACGGTCTCGGTGAGTCGTACGTTCGGCCGCGGATCGGTGGCCGCGGGGCGGGCCGCGTAGACGCCGTCCCAGAACGTGAGCGCGTCGGTGTTGCTCATCGGGAGCTCCTTCTGTCGGGGCACGCGCGCAGTCTTGCCCGGCTCACCGTGAACTGGCACGGGTTCTTGCCGTTCCGGCAAGGTGAGCGGGGCGGAGGCGCGCGGTGCGGCGGCGTCGCCGACAGGCGGTCCCGAAGGGAGCCCACGCGGAGGAGACCTGGCGGGCCGGGGCCCGCCAGGTGTGACCGTCCGGTGTCAGGCGGCCTTACCCTGAGAGCTGCCCGACGCCCCGCCCTGCGCACGGGCCGTGTAGGCGCGGCGCGCACGGCCGTCGCGGGGGCGGCGGCCACGCGCCGGCGAACCGCCGTGCCTGGAGCCCTCCTTCGGCGGGGCCGCGATGGTCACCGGCACACCCGAGGGAGTCCTGGCTCCGGTGATGCGCGTCAACTCGGCCTCGCCCGACCGTACTTGCGCGGTCTGCGGCGTGATGCCCGCGGCGGCCATCAGGCGGCTCATGTCGCGCCGCTGCGCCGAGGTCACCAGGGTGACGACGCTGCCGGAGCCACCGGCGCGTGCGGTGCGGCCACCGCGGTGCAGGTAGTCCTTGTGGTCGGCCGGCGGGTCCACGTTGACGACGAGGTCGAGGTCGTCGACGTGGATGCCGCGCGCCGCGACGTTCGTGGCGACGAGCGCCGTGACCTGCCCGGACTTGAACTGGGCGAGCGTACGGGTGCGCTGGGGCTGTGACTTGCCGCCGTGCAGCCCCGCCGCCCGCACCCCGCTGTTGAGCAGGTGCGTGGTGAGCCGGTCGACGGCGTGCTTGGTGTCCAGGAACAGGATCACGCGCCCGTCGCGGGCGGCGATCTCGGTCGTGGCGGCGTACTTGTCGGCACCGTGGATGTGCAGCACATGGTGCTCCATCGTGGTGACGGCGCCCGCCGAGGGGTCGACCGAGTGGACGACCGGGTCGTTGAGGTAGCGCCGGACCAGGAGGTCGACGTTGCGGTCCAGGGTGGCGGAGAACAGCATCCGCTGGCCGCCCGGGCGCACCTGGTCGAGAAGCTCGGTGACCTGGGGCAGGAAGCCCATGTCGGCCATCTGGTCGGCCTCGTCGAGGACGGTGATGGCGACCTGGTCGAGGTGGCAGTCGCGGCGCTCGATGAGGTCCTTGAGCCGGCCGGGCGTCGCGACGACGACCTCGGCCCCGGCGCGCAGCGCACCGGCCTGCCGTCCGATCGACATGCCGCCGACGACGGTGGCCAGACGCAGCTTCACCGCCTTGGCGTACGGGGTGAGGGCGTCGGTCACCTGCTGGGCCAGCTCACGGGTGGGCACGAGGACCAGCGCGAGCGGGCGGCGCGGTTCGGCGCGCTGCCCGGCGGTGCGGGCGAGCACCGCGAGGCCGAAGGCGAGGGTCTTGCCGGAGCCGGTCCGCCCGCGGCCGAGGACGTCCCGGCCCGCGATCGAGTTCGGCAGCGTGGCTGCCTGGATCGGGAAGGGCTCGGTGACACCGAGACGGGTGAGGATCTCCACCACACCGTCCGGCAGGCCGAGCGCGGCGAAGTCCTCGACGGGCGGCAGGGCCGGGGTGACGGTGACCGGGAGGGCGAACTCTCCCTGGAGCGCGGCGGGGCGGCGGGACGGGCCCCTGGAGTACGACCGGCCTCCGGAGGCGGGGGCGGAGCGGGAGCCGCCGGTGTAACGGCCGTTCGTGCGAGTTGAGCGGTTCATGAAGAACCTTCCTCGATGCGGCGCGTATCGAGGAATTCTCACCGACACCGGTCGGAGACGGGTGTCGAGAATTGCAGGAACGGCCGGGGGGATAAAAAATAAATTCCGGCCGCCGGAATAAATTCACCAGACCGGCCGGTCAGAAGAGGGACACGCCCCGGGTGTGACCACCGGGGTGTCGCATCAGATCATCGGGGCGTTGCTTCCCCGGAAACAAAACGAGCCGGGGCCCGCACCCAAGGTGCGGGCCCCAGCCACGAAGTACGCGTCAGCGTCAGGCGGGAACGATGTTCTCGGCCTGCGGGCCCTTCTGGCCCTGCGTGACGTCGAAGTTCACCTTCTGGCCCTCCTGCAGCTCACGGAAGCCCTGGGTGGCGATGTTCGAGTAGTGAGCGAAGACGTCGGCGCCGCCGCCGTCCTGCTCGATGAAGCCGAAGCCCTTTTCCGCGTTGAACCACTTCACGGTGCCAGTAGCCATGTCATATCTCCTTCGGGGCAGTGCCCGTGGAGTCCACACTGTGCGAACTCCGCGTCGCCGCGATGATTTCCCCGTCCGGAATGACCGGCAATACAAAGTGCCCCGCCGGCACATAACGCCGACTGAGCACTTGAAGTCTCTTGGGAACCACAACTGCAACTGATAACGACACTAGCACGCCCTCGGCGGCGGCGCATGGTGTTCTTTACCGCTCCGCCGAGGCGCGGATAAACCCTCATCGCGCATCACATGAAATTCTGCATTTGCCGTCGCAGATATCCGGCGGCGCGAGGCGTAAAGTTTCGTGGACGGCGGCTTCAGGACGAGCGTGCCTCCTCGCGCGACTGCGCCTCCCCGTGCGGCTGCGCCTCTCCGTGCGGCTGCGCCTCCTCGGACGACTGCGCCTCCTCGGACCCGGTGGGCGAGCGGCGCAGCTGGTCGTTGATGCGCAGCGCGTCTTCCAGTTGGTCCTCAAGGATGACGATCCGGCAGGCGGCCTCGATCGGCGTGCCCTGGTCGACCAGCTCGCGGGCGCGCGCGGCGACGCGCAGCTGATAGCGCGAGTAGCGGCGGTGGCCGCCCTCGGAGCGCAGCGGTGTGATCAGGCGGGCGTCGCCGACGGCCCGGAGGAAGCCGGGTGTGGCGCCGATCATCTCGGCGGCCCGGCCCATCGTGTAGGCGGGGTAGTCGTCGTCATCGAACCGGTCGGGGCCTTGCGTAAGGGTCTCTGGGGGCATTTGCACCTTTTCTGGAACGCGTCGAGGGGCCTGATGCCGTACGGCACCAGGCCCCGAGGGGTTTCAACACCATCTACCGGCCCTGCGTGCCGGCTATCTGTTTCCGCACGGCCGCCCGACGGGGCGGGGATGCGGGGATCGCGAATGCGTGACCGGGGACCACCTTCCAATCCGGGGTCTGCGTTACCCGAGCGGTGCCGAACCTCGCCCGGGCGATCCTGATGGCGTCCACTCCTCTCCTTGCTGCCTTACGTTCTCGCTGAACGTCTGTGACTACACAAGGAACTCTAACAACGGGGGTCCCGCATGTCTACCTCAGCCAAGATAGATTTTCGGAAGCGGAGGAGGGGGGATCAGGGCACCCACGTACCGCCTTGTCTCGGTAGGCTCACCAGTCATGTCGAAGCCTGACGAACTGCTCGTCGACATCGCCACCCTGGTCGAGTCCGAGCACAGCAATCAGATGTCCCTCACCGTGGTCGTGGCCGGCGCCGTCATCACCGGACGGCTGGCCCCCGAAGCCCTGTGGCGGCGGCGCGTCGCCGAAGTCCTGAAGGACTCCGACCACCTGAGTCCGTTCGCCGCCGCGTTCGAGAGCGAGGGGGAGCCCGCCGACCCGGCGGGAGGCACCGCGCCCCCCACCCATCTGCACTTCCACCTGGCCCGGATCCTCCAGGGCAACCTCGGCCTGCCGGCGACCGGCGGGATGTACCGCATCGCCCTCCAGGACGTGAGCGCCTGGACGGTGGGTGACCTCAGCTACTCGGACAACTGACAGCACCGGACGAGCGACCGGGCTCAGGTCTGGCGACCTGACTTGAGCCCGGCCTTGTCAATTTTCCTTCCTCGGGCTATATAGAAAACGTAGGGCATCGCACCCAGCACCTGAGGAAGGGAGTGACCCGTGATGCTCATGCGTACCGACCCGTTCCGCGAGTTGGACCGCCTCACCCAGCAGGTCTTCAACACCGCCCGTCCGGCCGGAATGCAGATGGACGCCTACCGCGAGGGCGACGAGTTCGTGGTCCACTTCGATCTGCCGGGCGTCGACCCGGAGTCGATCGACCTGGACGTGGAACGCCACGTCCTGAACGTTCGGGCCGAGCGCCGCTCCCCCGCCCGCGAGGGCGTGGAGATGATCGCGGCCGAGCGCCCCACCGGCAGCTTCTCCCGCCAGCTGTTCCTCGGCGACACCCTGGACACCGAGCGGATCGACGCCTCGTACGACGCCGGCGTGCTGACGCTGCGCATCCCGGTGGCCGAACAGGCGAAGCCGCGCAAGATCCGGATCAGCGGCGGAGGCGGGCCCAAGCAGATCAGCGGCTGACGCCGAAACAACACGAAGAACAACACGAACAGAGCGGAGGAGAACGGCACGATGAGATGGAGCGAGCTCATCGAGGCGGTAAGGGAAACCGGCCAGTACACCACCGCCGCCGAGGCGGAGCGCGTGACGCGCACCGTCCTGTCGGCCCTCGGCGGCCACGTCGTCGGGGACGAACGCGTCGAACTGGCAGGCCAGTTGCCGGTCGAGGCGGCGAGGGTGATCGCGGACCAGGTGCCCGTGACGCGACAGCTCACGGCGCCGGAGTTCGTCGAGAGCGTGGCGCTGCGCCTGGAGGGTGCCACGCCGGCCACCGCCCGGTGGGACGTCAGCTCCGTCCTCACCGCCCTGGCGCGGGCGGTCGACGAGGAGCTCGTCGACCGCCTGCTGAACCTGCTGCCGCCGGGCTACGCCCTGCTGTTCGGCAGGGCCGAGCTGGTCCCGGCGGCCTGAGGACCTGACCCCTGCGAGGACTTGAGGATCGACGCGGGTGCCGTCCGCCCCCGGACGGCACCCGCGCCCGCGCCCGCCGCTACTTCGGCAGTGCGCAGCCCGCCCGGCTCAGGTCGATCTTGTTGCCGGTGCCGACGCACGGCACGATCGTGTACGTCTGCTGGCCGTAGTTGATGCCTTCGCGCACGGTGACCTGGCCGTTCTGGTCGACCTCGCAGGGGTTGTTGTCCGTGCACCGGCCTCCGTTGTCGTTGCCGGTGTTGTGGACGGCGACGACCTTGCCGGTCGCGTCATCGATCACCGGGGAGCCGGAGGTGCCGCCGATCGTCTTGCAGGCGGGGGTGTAGCGGACCGAGTCCTTCCAGGTCCACCGGCCCTCCTTGAGGCGGTATGCGAAACCGTCGATGCCGCACTTGTAGAACTTCTTCCAGTAGCCGGAGGCGACGGTGATCGCCCGGCCCGCCTCGGGCCGCGCCGCGTTCAGCTCCAGCGCCTTGATCCCGTACTTGCTCTCGATGTCGCCGTAGGTGCTGGTGAGCTGGTAGAGCGAGATGTCCGTGTCGGTCATCGTGGCGTACGCGATCTTGCTCGCCCTGACCGTGCCGAGGTTGCGGCCCGAGGCGCTCAGCAGCGTGAAGCTGCGTGTCGAGGGCTTGTCGACCAGGACCTCGCCGGGCGCGGGGAATCCGCTCTCCACGCAGTGGCCGTTGGACAGGACGAGCGCGGGGTCGCCGGGCCGCGAGTTCGGTACGCGGACGACGGAGCCGGAACAGTTGCTGAGCGCCACGGTCCCGGCGAAGTCGACGGCCTTGACCCTCGGCTTGGCGGGACGCTCGTCGCTGACGGCCGTCGCGGGCGCCGCCGTCGCTCCGAGGAGCAGCACGGCGAAGCACGCACCGACGAGAGGCTTGTTCATGTGGGGGGTCCCCTCCGCTGGCAGTTTTGTCATGCGCATTGTTGGGCTCCCCGGCCATCAGGACAAGACCGCGCGACCAGCCACATCCGGTCCGCGCCCGGGGACCCACCGAATAATCCGCTCCGCCGACCGCCGGAACACCCCGTAAGCTCGCCGCCATGCAGGTCATCCAGTCGACGAAGCTCGCCAACGTCTGTTACGAGATCCGGGGCCCCGTCCTTGAGGAGGCGATGCGGCTGGAGGCGGCAGGCCACCGCATCCTCAAGCTCAACACCGGCAACCCCGCCGCCTTCGGCTTCGAGTGCCCGCCCGAGATCCTGGAGGACATCCTCCGCAACGTCGGGGACGCGCACGGCTACGGCGACGCGAAGGGCCTGCTGGCCGCCCGCCGCGCGGTGGTCATGCACAACCAGACGCTCGGCATCGAGACCGACGTGGAGCACGTCTTCATCGGCAACGGCGTCTCCGAGCTCATCGTGATGGCCATGCAGGGCCTGCTCGACGACGGCGACGAGGTCCTCGTACCGGCGCCCGACTACCCGCTGTGGACCGCGGCCGTCTCGCTGTCCGGCGGCACCGCCGTGCACTACCGCTGCGACGAGCAGGCGGACTGGATGCCGGACCTCGCCGACATCGAGCGCAAGGTGACCGACCGCACCAAGGCGATCGTGATCATCAACCCGAACAACCCGACGGGTGCCGTCTACAGCGACGACATGCTCCGTGGTCTGACCGATATCGCGCGCCGTCACAACCTCCTGGTCTGTTCGGACGAGATCTACGACAAGATCCTCTACGACGGCGTGACGCACACGCCGACCGCCGCGATCGCACCCGATCTGCTGACGCTCACGTTCAACGGCATGTCGAAGGCCTACCGCGTGGCGGGCTACCGCGTCGGCTGGATGGCCGTATCGGGCCCGAAGGCGCACGCCACCTCGTACATCGAGGGCCTGACGATCCTCGCCAACATGCGCCTGTGCGCGAACATGCCGGGCCAGCACGGCGTCGTCGCGGCGCTGAGCGGGCGCCAGACGATCAACGATCTGGTGCTGCCGGGCGGGCGGCTCCTGGAGCAGCGCGACACGGCGTACGACCTGCTGACGCAGATCCCCGGGGTGAGCTGTGTGAAGCCCAAGGGGTCGCTGTACCTCTTCCCGCGGCTCGACCCGAAGGTCTTCAAGATCAAGGACGACCGGCAGATGGTCCTGGACCTGCTGCGGGCCGAGAAGATCATGGTCGTGCACGGTACGGGCTTCAACTGGCCCGAGCCCGATCACTTCCGCGTCGTGACGCTGCCGACGGCGACGGATCTCGCGGAGGCGGTCAGGCGGATCGGGAACTTCCTGGACGGCTACAGCCAGCCGTGACACTCACGTCGTACAGGCGGGCCCGGAGGTGGCACCGCACCTTCGGACCGTGCTCAACTTTAGACGGGATCCAAGGTAGGATGGTGGCTACACCGCTTGGAGGCCACCCCATGTACGAGCCGATCCGCACCAAGTCGGTCCACTCGATGGCCGACGACGCGAGCTTCCCGCACCGCTCCCGCGAGGAAGAGCTGGACATCCAGCTCGCCGGGCACCTCGCCGCGCTCCTCGCCGTCACCGACGAGCTGCGCGCCCTGGCCCCGACGGCCGAGCTGGACGCCGCCGCCGAGCAGCTGGCGTTCCAGGTGGCCCGTCTGCGCCGCGGTGTGCAGCCGGCGCGCTCCACCATCGCCGCCGCCATCCACGAACCTCACACGACCGCCCTGCACCAGCGCGCCCACGCCCTCGCGGGCCGCGCCCTGGTCGTGGCGGCCTCCCGCGCCGACACCGCGGCGGCCATCCTGGCCGCCGAGCGCATGGACGCCCACGCGGACGCCACGCGCCTGGTCGGCGCCTCCTGATCGGCCCCGGTCCGCGGCCGGTGAGGCCGCGGACCGGGTGCCACTCATACGGGGCTGTCAGCCGAGGCGCCGCACCAGCGCCCGGTACTCGTCCCACAGCTCCTGGGGCGTGTGGTCGCCGAAGGTGTTGAGGTGCTCGGGGATCAGCGAGGCCTCCTCGCGCCAGACCTCCTTGTCGACCGTGAGCAGGAACGCCAGGTCGGAGTCGGCCAGGCCGAGGCCCTCGGTGTCGAGCGAGTCGACGGTCGGCAGGATGCCGATGGGGGTCTCGACGCCCTCGGCTCGGCCGTCGAGGCGCTCCACGATCCACTTCAGGACGCGGGAGTTCTCCCCGAACCCGGGCCACACGAAGCGGCCCTTGTCGTCCTTCCGGAACCAGTTGACGTAGTAGATCTTCGGCAGCTTCGACTGGTCGGGCTTGTCCGCGCCGACCTTGATCCAGTGGGCCATGTAGTCGCCCATGTTGTAGCCGCAGAACGGCAGCATGGCGAACGGGTCGCGGCGCAGCTCGCCGACCTTGCCCTCGGCGGCGGCGGTCTTCTCGGAGGCCACGTTCGCCCCGAGGAAGACGCCGTGCTGCCAGTTGAAGGACTCCGTCACGAGCGGCACCGCGCTGGCGCGGCGGCCGCCGAAGAGGATCGCCGAGATCGGCACGCCCTTGGGGTCCTCCCACTCGGGCGCGATGATCGGGCACTGCGCGGCGGGCGTGGTGAAGCGGGCGTTCGGGTGGGCCGCGGGGACGCCGGACTCCGGCGTCCAGTCGTTGCCCTTCCAGTCCGTCAGGTGCGCCGGAGTCTCCTCCGTCATGCCCTCCCACCAGACGTCGCCGTCGTCCGTCAGCGCGACGTTCGTGAAGACGGAGTTGCCCCACAGCGTCTTCATGGCGTTGGCGTTGGTGTGCTCGCCGGTGCCGGGCGCGACGCCGAAGAAGCCGGCCTCGGGGTTGATCGCGTAGAGGCGGCCGTCCTCGCCGAAGCGCATCCAGGCGATGTCGTCGCCGATCGTCTCGACGGTCCAGCCGGAGATGGTGGGCTCCAGCATGGCGAGGTTCGTCTTGCCGCAGGCGCTCGGGAAGGCGGCGGCGACGTACTTGGACTCTCCGTGCGGCGGCGTGAGCTTCAGGATCAGCATGTGCTCGGCGAGCCAGCCCTCGTCGCGCGCCATGACGGAGGCGATGCGCAGGGCGTAGCACTTCTTGCCGAGCAGGGCGTTGCCGCCGTAGCCGGAGCCGTAGGACCAGATCTCGCGGTCCTCGGGGAAGTGCGAGATGTACTTCGTGGAGTTGCAGGGCCACGGCACGTCGGCCTCGCCCGGGGCCAGCGGGGCGCCGAGCGTGTGGAGGGCCTTCACGAAGAAGCCGTCCTCGCCCAGCTCGTCCAGGACCGCCTGACCCATCCGGGTCATGGTGCGCATGGAGACGGCGACGTACGCCGAGTCGGTGATCTCGACGCCGATCGCGGACAGCGGCGAGCCGACCGGGCCCATGCAGAAGGGCACGACGTACATCGTGCGGCCCTTCATCGAGCCGCGGAAGACGCCGCCCTCGCCGTCGGCGCCCTGGAAGATCTCCCGCATCTCGGCGGGGGCCTTCCAGTGGTTGGTCGGGCCCGCGTCCTCCTCCTTCTCGGAGCAGATGAAGGTGCGGTCCTCGACGCGCGCGACATCGGTCGGGTCGGAGGCCGCGTAGTACGAGTTGGGGCGCTTGATCGGGTCGAGCTTCTTGAAGGTGCCCTTGGCGACGAGCTCGTCGCACAGGCGCTCGTACTCGGCCTCGGAGCCGTCACACCAGACCACACTGTCCGGCTGCGTCAGTTCGGCGATCTCATCGACCCAGGAGACGAGCTCCTTGTGGCCGGTCGGGACGGTGGTGGTCGAGACGGTGTTGGTCGGGACGGTGCTGGGAGCCGCGATGTCGCGCGCCACGATTGCTCCTAATCGAGGGGGTTTTGAGGATGTATGCCCCGTGGGGGCTGCGACCCGGACGCTTCACGTGTAGATCCTCTGGCGCTCATCCGGTGCCGACCGCACTCATTTGATCATCCGACGTGGCCGCCCATCTGTCCAGAGGGCTTCACACGTGAGCGGCGTGAGCATCGCCACTTGTACACCTTCGGGGTGCGAGGGCGGGGTTCCACCCGATTTGATGACCGGTTCACACCCGGTTGATGCCTGACCTACGGGCCCGTAGGTACGATCGGGCCATGACCTCCTCCGTCTCCGAAGCGATCCCGGAACCCGAGGACGCCCCCTCCCTCGTCCCGCCCCCGCAGTCGATGCCACTGCCCGCGAAGCCGAAGATGCGCGGCTGGCTGCACGCCGGCATGTTCCCCGCGGTGGTCGTGGCCGGACTGGTGCTGACCGCGCTCGCGGACTCCACCCGCGGCCGGATCGCCTGCGGCGTCTTCGCCCTGACCGCCTGCCTGCTCTTCGGTGTGAGCGCGCTCTACCACCGCGGCAACTGGAGCCCCCGGGCGGACGGCGTCCTGCGCAGGCTCGACCACTCCAACATCTTCCTGATCATCGCGGGCACCTACACCCCGCTGACGATGCTGCTGCTCCCCGACTCGAAGGGGCGGTGGCTGCTCTGGGGCATCTGGGGCGCGGCCGTCGCGGGCATCGCCTTCCGCGTCTTCTGGGTCGGCGCCCCGCGCTGGCTCTACACGCCGTGCTACATCGCGATGGGCTGGGCCGCCGTCTTCTTCCTGCCCGACTTCATGCGCACGGGCGGCATCGCCGTACTGGTCCTGGTCGTCGTCGGCGGGCTGCTCTACAGCGTGGGCGGCGTGATCTACGGCATCAAGCGCCCCAACCCCTCGCCCCGCTTCTTCGGCTTCCACGAGGTCTTCCACTCGCTGACCCTCGCGGCCTTCGCCGTGCACTACGTCGGCATCTCGCTGGTGGCGTACCAGCACGGCTGATCCTTCCCCTCCCCCCCTGACTCCTCCCCTTCGGTGGCCGCGGCTTCTCAGTCGCGGCCACTTTTTTGCGTGCACTTGACAGTGGGTACCTTTTGAGAGTTACTCTCAATTCATGGCCACTGTCATCAGCTCGCCTGCCGCCGCGCGGCAGGACCCCCGCCGCTGGTGGGCGCTGGGCACCCTCGTCGCGAGCATGCTCGTGCTCGGTTTCGACCTGACGATCCTCAATGCCGCGCTGCCGACCATGGCCGATCAGCTCGGCGCCAGTACCGGACAGCAGCAGTGGATGGCCGACGCGTACGTCGTCGTCTTCGCCGCGCTGATGCTCCCCGCCGGGCTCCTCGGCGACCGGTTCGGGCGGCGCAAGGTCCTGATGGTGGGGCTCGGCGTCTTCCTGGCCGGCTCGCTCATCGGCACCCTCGCCGACGACGTCTCCCTCGTCGTGGTGGCCCGCGCGGTCATGGGGATGGGCGGCGCCCTCGTCATGCCGCTCGCCCTCGCCGTACTGCCCGCGCTCTTCGAACCGGGCGAGCGGACCAAGGCCGTCGGCATCGTCTCGGCCGCCTCCGCGCTCGGCGCGCCGCTCGGGCCGATCGTCGGCGGCTGGCTGCTCGACCACTTCTGGTGGGGCTCGATCTTCCTGATCAACGTCCCGATGGTCGCGATCGGCCTCGTCGCCTGTCTCTTCCTGCTGCCCGAGACGAGCGACCCGTCCTCGCCCAAGGTCGACGCGGTCTCCACCGCCCTGACGGCCGCCGGTCTCGGCGCGCTGATCTACGCCGTCATAGAAGCCCCCGGCCGCGGCTGGGGCCACCCCCTCGTGCTCGGCATGTTCGCGGGCGCCGCCGCCCTGCTGGCCGCGCTGGTCCTGCGCGAGCGCCGGATGACGCGCCCCATGCTCGACATGACCCTGCTGCGCAACCGCGGCTTCTCCCTGAACACCATGGCGGCCACGCTGGTCATGTTCGTCCTGTCCGGCCTGCTGTTCGTCCTGCCTCAGTACCTCCAGGCCGTCCTCGGCAACGACGCCTTCGGCACCGGTGTGCGGATGCTGCCGATGATGGGCGGCCTGCTGGTCGCCGCGAAGGGCGCGGAGCCCGTCGTACGGCGCTTCGGGTCGCGCGCGGTGATCAGCGGCGGCCTCGTGGTGCTCGCCTTCGCCGCGATCCTCGGCAGCCGTACGGAGGTCGACAGCCCTTACGGCTTCACCGCCCTGTGGCTGTCGGTGGCCGGACTCGGCTTCGGCTTCGCGGTCGTGCCCGCCATGGACTCGGCGCTCGGCGCGCTGCCCGTGGACCGCGCGGGCTCCGGCTCGGGGCTGATGATGACCGTACGGCAGGTCGGCAGCGCGCTCGGGATCGCGCTGCTCGGCTCGCTCCTCGCCTCGGCCTACGCGCGCAAGCTGGACACCGGCGGGCTGCCGGGGCCCGCGGCCGACGCCGCCGGGGACTCGGTGGTCGCCGCCCACGCCGTCGCCGACCGGCTGGGCAGCGCGCGCCTGGCCGCGTCCGCCGACGCCGCGTACGTTCACGGCATGGGCCTCGTGCTGCTGGTCAGCGGCGTCGCCGCCCTGGTGACGGCGCTGCTCGTCGCCGCGCTGCTGCCGAAGTCCGGCGACGGGCCGGGGCGGCCGCCGCGGGACGTGGGCAAGGCGCCGGTGGATGCCCGACAATGAACGCCATGACGGCCGCATCCACTCCCCTCCCCGCGTCCGCCCCCCGGTTGGGGCTGCGCGAGCGGAAGAAGCTCAAGACCCGCGTCGCGATCCGTGAGGCGACGTACCGGCTGATCCGGGAGCAGGGGTACGAGGCGACGACGGTCGAGCAGATCGCCGAGGCGGCGGAGGTCTCCCCCTCCACGGTCTTCCGCTACTTCCCCACCAAGGAGGACATCGTCCTCACCGACGAGTTCGACCCGCTCCTGGAGAGCGAGCTGCGGAAGCGGCCCGCCGGCGAACCGTTCGTGGAGTCGCTGCGGCAGGTGCTGCGCGGGGCCGTGGGCCTCGGCTTCACGGAGGAGCCGGAGGTCTCCAGGCTCCGGACGAAGCTGATGATCGAGGTGCCCGCCGTACGGTCACGGATGCTGGAGAGCATGTCGGTCACCGGCGGCATCCTGTGCCGCGTCATCGCCGAGCGCACCGGCCGCGACCCCGGCGAGCTGGAGGTGCGGGCGTTCTCGATGGGCCTGATCGGCGCGCTCACCGAGACCGCGGCGTACTGGGCCGAGCACGACCACCAGGACGACCTGGCCACCCTCGTGGACCGCACGCTGGACATGCTGGTGAGCGGGTTCGCCGGGGCGGCCGAGGCGTGAAACCCCCGGTGGCCGCGGCCCGCACCGTGCCATCCTGACCGTATGAACGGTCCGGAGATCCTCGTCAGTTTCGCCCCCGAGCTGGGCACCTTCGTCCCGCAGGAGCGAAGGGGCGGCCCCACCAAGGCGGTTACGGACGGCGCGTCCACGCTCGGGCACGTGGTCGAGTCCCTCGGCGTCCCGCTGACGGAGGTCGGCGCGCTCGTCGTGGACGGCCGCGAGGTCGCCGCCGGGCACGTCCCGGCGGCGGGCGAGACCGTCGCGGTCCGCGCGGTGACGCGCCCCCAGCCCGTGCCGGGCGCCCCGCTCCGTTTCCTCCTCGACGTTCATCTCGGCACGCTGGCCCGGCGGTTGCGGCTGCTCGGCGTCGACGCGGCGTACGAGAGCACGGACATCGGCGACCCCGCCCTCGCCACGCGCTCGGCGGCCGAGCGGCGCGTCCTGCTGAGCCGCGACCGGGGCCTGCTGCGGCGCCGCGAGCTGTGGGCGGGCGCGTACGTCTACAGCGACCGCCCCGAGGAACAACTCCGTGACGTGCTCGGGCGTTTCACCCCGCCACTGCGCCCCTGGACGCGCTGCACTGCCTGCAACGGCGAGCTGCGGACGGCCACGAAGGAGGAGGTGGCGGACCTCGTCGAGGGCGGCACCCGGGGCACGTACGAGGTCTTCGCCCAGTGCGGGGCCTGCTCCCGCGTGTACTGGCGGGGCGCCCATCATGACCGGCTAGAGGCGATTGTGGCGGGGGCGGTGGGGGAGTTCGGCGGGGCGGTGCGCTGACGCGGGGTCGGTGCTTGCGCGACGCGGGGCGGTGCGCTGACGCCGGGGTTGCGCTGGTACCGGGGCGGCGCGCTGACGCCGGGGCGGCGCGCTGACGCCGGGGCGGCGCGCTGACGCCGGGGCGGTGCGCCGCCGCCGGGGGCAGTGCGCTGACGCCGGAGCGGTGCGCTGACGCCGGGGTTGCGCTGGCACCGGGGCGGCGCGCTGACGCCGGAGCGGCGCGCTGACGCCGGAGCGGCGCGCTGACGCCGGGGTTGCGCTGACGCGGGCGGCGCGCTGACGCGGGCGGTGCATTGCCCCCGGGCCGGTGCGCCGCCGCCGGGAGCAGTGCGCTGACGCCGGAGCGGTGCGCTGACGCCGGGGTTGCGCTGACGCGGGCGGTGCTTACGTCGGCGTGGTCGCCGGGTTCGCCGGGTTCGTCCTTAATCGTCGGACGGGCTTTCAATCCCCGGGCAAGCACTCCGCGAGCAGGTCGACGATGTCGTGCCAGGCTCGCTGCGCGTGTCGTGGGTGGTGGCCGACGCCGGGGACCACGGCCTGGTCGACCGGCGGGTGGTGGAAGGCGTGCAGGGCGCCGCCGTAGACCACGAGGCGCCAGTCGACGCCCGCCGCCTGCATCTCGGCGGCGAACGCGTCCCGTTGCGCGGGCGGCATGATCGGGTCCTCCGACCCGACCCCGGCCCACACCGGGCAGCGTATGCGCGCCGCCTCGCCCGGCCGGCCCGTGGTCAGTGCGTTGACCGTGCCGATCGCGCGCAGGTCGACGCCGTCGCGCCCGAGTTCCAGCACGATCGCGCCGCCGGTGCCGTAGCCGACGGCGGCGATCCGGTCGGGGTCGGTCCGCGGTTCGGCGCGCAACACGTCGAGCGCCGCGTGGCCGATGCCCCGCATCCGGCCGGGGTCGGCGAGCAGGGGCGTCGTGTGCGCCAGCATCTCCTCGGGGTCGGTGAACCAGCGCCCGCCGTTGATGTCGAAGGCCAGCGCCACGTACCCCAGCTCGGCGAGGGCGTCGGCCCGGCGCCGCTGGAAGTCGTTCAGCCCCGGCCCCTCGGGCCCGACCAGCACCGCCGGTCTGCGGCCGGCACCGGCCGGGAGCGCGAGGTGCCCGATCATCGTGAGGCCGTCGGCCGGGTACGCGACCGTACGCGTGGTAACTGTCGTCATGAGACCGGACGGTAGTGATCACCCAGCCCGTCCGGACCGGTGTTCACCGCCGGCGGAACAGCACTGGGCGCCTGAGAGCCCATCCCTGAACCCCTGTTGATCTCGTACATGTGCCACGGCCCTGTACTCGTGAAGCTCCGGGGGCGGAGAGCGCAGGCCTGACCGAGGCTTAGGGGGCGCTTCGGAGACCTGCACCGATCGGGTGGTCTACGTGACATGCGCGAAGGGGTTCCAGCGCACATCCCCTGCCGGTGACAGCCTTCCTGCTGTGACGGCCGTCCGGGCCGTCCCGATTGGGAGGAGGCATTCATGAGTCGACCTGCGCAGGTTGCAGCAGCACTGGTGATGGCAATGGGAGCAGCCTTCGGACTTGCGGATGTCGCCCAAGCCGCGCCCAGCGATGGTCCCGTCTTCGGGAGTACGTGCCGTGAGGGAGGAGGTCAGCCGGTGATGGACGGCCCGATGGGGAACCTTGGGGTAGATAGGTGTCAGGGCGGCGAGCACAACGGAGCCTATATCGTTCCGAACACGTGAGCGGCAACGCGAAAACTGATCTGTAGAGAGCGTCGGCCTGCTGATCTGGCGGACGGCGAGTATGCGTTCAAGCGGCCGGGAGGCGTCCGGCCGCTGCCCACCGCCGGGTGTCGGTGTTCCCAGAACTCGCGTCCACAGCTCTTCGACAACTTCTCGACCGCATCACGCAGCCCGGCCACGATCCGCTCGTAACGCTCCACGCTGACGCTGCCGACCAGCTTCGAACTGGGCACCACAACCCACCCCCTGCCAGGCCGGAGCAAGGCGTCCGCAGCCGTGAAGAGGAACTCCGACCCGCCCGGTAACGGCAGAATCCGCCCGCCGGCCCATCCCACAAAGGCGTACCGACACGCCACGCGGAGCACCCGGAAGCTCTCCGCAAAACCCACTGCCGGGCCACTGCGAACAGAGAGCCCTGTGCGTACAGAGCCCTCCACCGTGGCACGTGTACGAGATCAACAGAGTTTCGAGGCGTTTGACTGTCTTGCCGACGTCGTAGCGAAGTGCCGCCTGTCTGTTCTTCGACCCTGGGGGCCGTCCGGGACCCGGGCCGGTGCGTTTCGGTGCCCGGGCGGGACACGGCAATGCCGCGCGGAGGTTGCCAACGGCCGCGCCGGGCGGAGTTGAGTGTGGGCCGCGATGATCGACGCCCGTACTGGTCAGGCCGGTCGACGAGGACCAGAGCCGGACGGGAACCGGGGTGCTGTCTCCGGGCAGGCGGTCCACGTCAAGGCGGATGACCGTGCCCTCGATCATCGGAAGCTCGCCGTCATGGTCGATCCATGCCGAGCGGTGAGTCAGACGCGGGTGCAGCCGGTCCCAGGTTATGGCCCTGACGGTGCCGTATCGGTCGGTGACCTGAGCGGTGGCAGCATGCGGCTCGCCCCAGGCGGGCGGCTCGGTGAAGCTGAACCTCGTGCCGTACTCGGCCGGCCGGCCGTTGCGGTCGTGCCGCAGTGGCGGCGTCTGCCGGCTCAGGACGCGTCCGGGCGCATCCGGCCCAGCACTTCCACCGGGAGGCTCGCCAGGGTCCAGCGCTGGTCCTCCCGGCCGTGCACGGCCGGGCCGCCGGCCAGCTCCTTCTCCAGCTCGGCGAACCGGTCGTCGGTCAGCTTGGGCAGATTCGGCGGTCCGGCCGAGGCGAGGGCGGTCGTGCCGCCTCGCGCCAGGCCCACCGCCATCGCTGCACCGACCGCTCACTCACCCGCGGTCAGCCCGCCGCCCTGCGTGTACCGCGTACCACCGGCCTGCCGCAGGGATCACCACCCGTCACCCTCTCCAACAACATCCCGAAGAGATCAGTAATAGGTGCTGTGGATGTCAGGGCTTCGCTGCCGGGCCATACAGAAAATCTGTGTTGGCTGAGGTAGACATGTGGAGCTGGCTGGGGTTAGTGTCTTGTCCGTAGCCAAGAGATCAAGCAGGTCCGGCAGGGATGAACTGCCGGAAAGCAGTACGCGTAAGTGCAGGACGGTGCGGTGGTGGAGTTCCGGAGCCAAGATTGCGCAGTACGGCGACGGGGCTGACGACCGGACCGGGTGGCCCGCGGTTTTCAGGGGCCGCCACGGCAATACCGCAGTACATGCAAGTGCAGTCGGCAGTGCCAGTGGTTCCTCGGTAAAGGCGTCAGGCTGCGGCGCGCGTACCGGGACGTTCGGCAGCGGGGTTCTAAGCCAGAGCAGACGCAAGAGGGGCGACGGGGCTGGCTGCCGAAGACGGTGACGCTTGCTCAGGTCACCAGCAGTTCGCATCACCAGCAGGACAAAGCAGTACGCAGTGTCGGCGGTCCGCTGGCAAATAGTTGAACCAGAGGGAAGAACGGAGGAGTTGGGGCGTCATCAGGATCGCCCGGGCAAAAGCCTTGAGCCCGGGTACCGCAGGACATCGATAGTGAGGTGGTCTCCGGTCACGCAACCGCGATCCCCGCATTCCCCGGTCACCCCCGGGTGGCGATGCGGAAACAGAAGGCCGGCGCGGCACTAGGGCCGGCACATGATGTCGCAGTTCCTTCGGGGCCCGGGTGCCATAGCGCACCCGGGCCCCTCCAACGCGTTCCACAGAGAGGTGCAATGACAGCAGACGATTCCTTCGGCCGTCTCGATGACGATGACTACCCCGCTTACACCATGGGCCGGGCCGCCGACATGCTCGGCACCACCCAAGGCTTCCTGCGCGCCATCGGCGAAGCCCGCCTCATCACCCCACTGCGCTCCACGGGCGGACACCGCCGCTACTCCCGCTACCAGCTACGCATCGCCGCCCGCGCCCGCGAACTCGTCGACCAGGGCACGCCCATCGAAGCCGCCTGCCGCATCATCATCCTCGAAGACCAACTCGAAGAAGCCCAACGCATCAACGCCGAACACCGCGCCGGAGCAGAACCGCGCCGCACGGCAGACGCCTGACTCGCCGCCGAGGAAACCGGCGGCCGGGACGGGGCCGCCAGCCACACCGCGAGAGTTTCCACAAAGGACACCGCGGACCAAGACCCACAGGACCCGCCCGTCGCGCAAGCGTGTCGGAGAAGCGCGACCACGCATCCTGCCGATCGGGCGACTCCGGTAGGTGTGGAGAGGAAAGGCCCCCGCCAGATCGGCCGCGTCACACCCAGGAACTCCACGACGAAGCGACATCGCCGAACCCCGAGCCGGGCCGATGCGGCAGTTCACGACCCAGGTCAAGACCATGCTGGTGGGGGCCGGGGCGACGGCCGCCGCCAGGTCGGTCCTCAGAGAGCGGGAGCCCCGGGAGATCAGTCATGGTGCCCGGGGCCCCGGCCTTCAGTGCAAGGTCCCCTGAATTCAGCACCGTGTGTACTGTCGTGGTGTGCTGACTCTCGCTGCTGACATCGAGGTGCTGGCGCGGTTCGGCCGCGCCCTCGCCGACCCGATCCGCTGCCGGATCCTTCTCGCCCTGCGCGAGGCCCCGGCCCACCCCGCCGACCTCGCCGACGCTCTGGAGATCTCTCGGACCCGGCTGTCGAACCACCTGGCGTGCCTGCGTGACTGCGGCCTGGTCGTCGCGGTGCCGGTCGGCCGGCGCACCCGCTACGAGCTCGCCGATGAACGCCTCGGTCACGCGCTGGACGATCTACGCACTGCCGTGATCGCCGTTGAAGCCGACAAGGCGTGTGCGGACGCGGACGAGAAGGGCTGCTGCTGATGACCGCCGAGATATCCGTCGGCATAGGCCCGGCCCGCCGCGACATCCTCACCAGGCGGATACGGCTGCTGGTCGCGGCCACCATCACCTACAACGTCGGCGGTCAGGCCACGCTTCCGAAGAACTGGCTTCCCGGGCGGTGTGGGTCGCCGGCAGTGTGAAACTGTGTCATCGCCTCGAGAAATTCCTGGCGCGAAATCCTGCCGTCCTTGTCGGTGTCCATCCCGTCGAAGGTCTCCCAGGCCTCGGGCGCCGTGCTGTCCCAGACTGACAGGAGCCCGGAGAACTCCTCCCTGCTGAGTACGTCGTCACCGTCGGCGTCCATGAGGTCGAAGACAGCGTGTGAGATGCCTTCGACCCGGTTGAAACGGCTGGTGTCCGCACTCAGGGCGCGGCTGGCTGCAACGAACTGCGGGCACGACAACTGTTGGTCGGTGTCCGCGTGGCGCAGCAGTTCCTGCCACAGCATCGCGTACGCGGCCTGAAGGGCCCGGCCTTTGCGACTCGATGCCGGTACGGAGAAAACCTCCAGGTAGCGGTCGACGACCCGCTGATGGTCGGACCAGTCGATGCAGCCGTCGCGGTCGGTGTCCATCGCGACAAAGAGACGCTGCAACTTGCGGTCTACGGAGCTGGCGACACTCGTGTCCATGCGTGCTTGCCCTTCGATGAGGTGATGAGGGATTCGTTCCGCCGAGCAGCTGTCGACGACTTCCAGGATGGCGGCTGCCCATGAACGTGGCGCGTCCGTGAGCCCGTCCGGGGGTAGGGGGGAGCGGTCCCGGGCCTGTGACGGCCGACCGCATGCCATGGGCGGATACGTTGCCCTCGCCGATCCAGAGCGATCCCGGAGCCGACGATGACCAGGGATGAGCACGGGACCACGCGCGGCACTCTGTTCGGGGAAGCAGCCGAGTTGTACGACTCCGCGCGGCCCGGATACCCGGACCGGCTGGTGACGTACGTGCTCACCTACGCCGCACTGGAACATCCCACAGCGGTGGAGATCGGCGCGGGCACTGGCAAGGCCACCCTGCCCTTCGCCGCCCGCGGCCTTCCGCTGTTGTGCCTGGAACCCGACCCCCGCATGGCGCGTGTACTGCGCCGCAACACCGCTCCCTATCCGAAAGTGCGAGTGGAAGTCACCCGTTTCGAACGGTGGCGGTCCGCCGGACACCGCTACGGCCTGCTCTTCGCCGGTGCGTCGTGGCACTGGCTGCAGCCCGCGCACCGCTGGGGCCTGGCCCACGCAGCCCTTGTCCCGGGCGGCACGATCGCCCTGTTCTGGAACCCGCACACGGTCCGCAATCCTCGGCTGCGCGCCGTACTCGAAGCTGTCGAGGCCGGACGGGGCATCACCCATCCACTCGTCACCACCGCCCCGGTCGCACCGTTGCCCCTCACCGTGACCGTGGGCACGCGGGCGCACCACGCCGACGCGTCCCTGATGGCCACCGCGCTGGCCGACTGTCACCGCGACGGCCGGTTCACTGACATCCGCACCTGCTTCTTCACAGACGTACAGCGTTTCTCGACCAGCCGGTATCTCTCCTATCTCGCCTCGACCTCCGCATACCGCCTCCTGCCACAAGACATCCGTGCCTGCGCCCTGGCTGCCGTCGCCCGCCTGCTGGACGCCCACGGCGGTGAAGTCGAGGTGCTCTGCCGTACGGATCTGCTCCTCGCCCGCTCTTGCTGATCGCCCCCTTCCCACGCCCAGTCCAGTTCGGTCTCGTCGACTGCGACGGGCAGGTAGCCATCCACGGCTCTGCCGGTCTCCAGAGCCGTGGCCGTGGCGTCCAGGAGAGCCGGCAGTGACGACCACATAGGGTGAGCGCCGAAGCGGGTTCCCTGCCGCGGCGGTGATATGGGCGCTGATCGATGATGAGGGTGTCGCCACCACCGTCACGGGCTCCGGGCGGCCAAGTCATTTCAGCCATCAAGCGGCGACAAGCTCACTGCCATACCCGGAGTCCTCGGGTTCACCGATCCTACGAATGACTGGCGTGGGCCCGCGTCAGAACGGTAGGACAAGCTGAGACCCAGATGGGCCCCCGCGGAGCGAAGCAACGCCTCAGGACAGCTTCGACGCGAGCGCGGCCGGATCCGTCGTAGGCGCGTCGCAGACGAAGCCGCGGCACACATACGCCGCGGGGAGGCCCCCGATCAGCCCCCTCCCCGCGAGCAGCGGAAGCTCGTCGGACCCTTCGGGCCCCGCGGCCACCACCGCGCCCGGCGCCGTGCCGAGCAGCGCCGTCCGATGCAGCTCACCCAGTACCTCACCCACCACAGCCACCTCAAGAGGCCCGGAGAGCGCCGCCTCGGCGACGGCGAGCCCGTGCCCGATGAACCGCGGCACGCGAGGCCCGAGCGCCTTGACGACGCCGAGCGCCCGCTCCGCCGCGGTCCGGTGCGGCGAGGCCCCCGTGTGCGCCGCGTACGACAGCAGCGCCCCCGCGGCCGCCGTCCATCCGGAGGGCGCCGCGTTGTCCGTGGGGTCCTGCGGCCGCCGGATGAGCCGCTCCGCGTCCGCCGCCGTGTCGTACAGCGCCCCGCTCTCCGCGTCCACGAACTGCGCGAGGACGTGGTCGAGCAGGAACCCAGCGAACTCCAGCCACACCCCCTCCCCCGTCACGGAGGCCAGCGCGAGGAAGCCCTCGGCGACGTCGGCGTAGTCCTCGAGGACGCCCGCGTTGGCGCCGACCTGCCCGTCCTTCGAGGTGCGGGCGAGCCGCGCGCGGGCGTCCATGTGGAGACGTACGAGAAGATCGCCCGCGCCCACGGCGGCCGCGACGAGGTCCGGCCGGTCGAAGTACGCGCCGACCTCGGCGAGCGCGGCGACCGCGAGGCCGTTCCAGGCGGCGACGACCTTGTCGTCACGGCCGGGCGCGGGCCGCTCGGCGCGCGCGGCGAGGAGCCGTTCCCGCACCGATTCGAGCCGCGAGGCATCAGCCAAGGGGCTTTCCGACACCGGCAGTTGAAGGACAGAAGCACCCTCCTCGAACGTGCCCTCCTCCGTCACACCGAAGCAGGCCATCGCCAGCTCCGCGTCGGCCTCCCCCAGCACCTCCCTCAACTGCTGGGGCGTCCACACGTAGTACGCGCCCTCGACATGCGCGCCCGTCGCCGGGTCCTCGCTGTCCGCGTCGAGCGCCGAGGCGAAACCGCCCTCGTTCGTGCGCAGTTCGCGGACCATGAAGTCCGCGGTCTCCAGGGCGACACGCCGGGCGAGGTCCGAGCCCGTGGCCCGCCACAGATGGGCGTACGCGCGGCACAGCAGCGCGTTGTCGTACAGCATCTTCTCGAAGTGCGGCACGACCCACTCGCGGTCGACGGAGTAGCGCGCGAAGCCGCCGCCGAGCTGGTCGTAGATGCCGCCGCGCGCCATCCGCTCGCAGGTGTCGGCGGCCATCTGGAGCGCGCCCTCGGAGCCCGTGCGGGCGTAGTGCCGCAGCAGGAACTCCACCGCCATCGACGGCGGGAACTTCGGCGCGCCGCCGAAGCCGCCGTGCGCCGCGTCGTAGTCGCGGGTCAGGCCGAGCAGCGCCTGCGCCAGCTCGTCCTCGCCGGGCTTCTCGCCGGAGCCCTGGGTGAGCTGCCGCTCCCCCAGCTCGCGCACGATCTTCCCGGCGACCTCGGCGACCTCGCCGCGCCGGTCCGTCCACGCCCGGTGGACGCCGTCGAGGACCTGCGGGAACGACGGCATGCCGTGCCGCGGCTCCGGCGGGAAGTACGTACCGAAGTAGAAGGGCTCGGCGTCGGCGGTGAGGAAGACGGTCATGGGCCAGCCGCCCTGGCCCGTCGCGGCCTGCACGGCCTCCATGTAGACGGCGTCGACGTCGGGCCGCTCCTCGCGGTCGACCTTGATGTTCACGAACTTCTCGTTCATGAGCGCGGCCGTCGCCTCGTCCTCGAAGGACTCGTGCGCCATGACGTGGCACCAGTGACAGCTGCTGTACCCGACGCTGAGCAGCACCGGCACGCCGCGTTCGCGCGCCTCCTCGAAGGCCTCGGCCGACCAGGGCCACCAGTCGACAGGGTTGTCGGCGTGCTGGAGGAGGTAGGGGGACGTCTCATGGGCCAGTCGGTTCGGCATACCCCCCATCCTCGCGCACACCGGGTGCCCCGCTCACGTACGCCGGGCCCTGATCCGCCGACTCCCTCGCGTCGGAGCCCCGCACGCAGGACACTTGTGGCCGCAGGTGACTGTTGCTCTCGGAGGGGGAACCCATATGCGGGACAGCCATCGGGCCGACGCCGAGCGGCTGTTGGCACGGGCCGTGGAGGAGGAGGTGCGGCGTTCGGGCGGGCGCGTCGACGGGGGCGTCCTGCTCTCGCGGGCGCGCGGTGCGCTCGACGCCATGGCGCAGACGGCCGCCGAGGAGTACGAGACGTACACCCGGGCGCTCGACGAGTCGGACGCCGGGCGGCTCACCTTCGGGCAGCGGTACGCGCGCGAGGGCGCCGGAACGCCCCTGCTGGTGGCGGTGGTTGCCGCCGTCGCGGCCGGCGTGTCCGACCTGTCGTTCGGCACGAGCGTCGGCACGGCTCTCGCCACCGGCGCGGTCGTCGCCGTGGCGGGCGCGGCGACGACCGTCCTGAAGGTGACCGCCTCCCATGTGCCGGCGGCCAGCCGCCGCGCCGGGGCGCTCAGCCAGCCGGGCGGGCCCGAGCAGCTGCGGCTCCAGTGGCTGACGGCGCTGGAAGTGCGGGGCATCCGGCCCTTCATCGACCAGCAGCGGGTCCTCGCCGCGTCGACCGGCACGCGGACGGCGAAGAAGACCGCGCCCCAGCTGCGCGGCACGGACAAGAGCGCGGCGGCGCGCAGACGCTCCGTGCTCCAGCAGTCCTTCGAGCAACTGCCGGTGAGTGAGGGGCCGTTGGCGGGGCGCAGGGCCGAGCTGGGGCGGATCGCCCAGTGGGTGCACGCGGCGCGTGCCAGCACCGACACGCGGCCCACGGTCGTCATGCTGTACGGCGCGCCGGGCTCGGGCAGGTCCTCGCTGGCGGTGCGGGCCGCGCACGATCTGCGGGACCAGTTCCGGGGCGCGTGTGTGGTGGATCTGCGCGGGGACGCCCCGGGGGAGACCCCGCTGTCCACACGTGACGCGCTGCTGCATCTGCTGAATCGATTGGGCGCGCCGCGCGAGCAGCTGCTCTTCCGGGAGCGTTCCTCGCAGGAACAGCAGGTCAAGCGGCTCAGCGAGCTGTACCACCAGTATCTGACGGGCGTCGCGGTGGCGATCGTCCTCGACGACGCCAGGGACGCCGAGCAGGTCCGCACCCTGGTGCCGGAGCGCTCCGACAGCCTGGTCCTGGTCACCGCCCGTGAGCCGCTTGAGCTCCCCGCGGACATGCCCGCCTGGGTGCACCGGCTCCCGGTCGAGGCGCTGGACGAGGCGGGCGCGGAGGAGCTGCTCCGGGAGTCCGCCGAGGAGCTTCCCGGGCCCTACGACGCCGAGTCGGCGGACGCCGTACGGGAGTTGTGCGGCGGTCTGCCGCTCGCGCTGCGCGCCGCCGGTTCCGCGCTCGGCCCGCGCTCGCCGCGCCAACTGGCGGCCGACCTGGCGGCGTACGGCCCCGCCGAGAAGGTCAGTCCCGTGGAGCGCGTCCTGTGGCTGCGCCACACCGACCAGTCCGAGTCCGCCCGGCGGCTGCTGCGGCGCCTCGCGCTCGCCGGGCGCGCCTCGCTCGGCCCGGCCGCCGCGGCGGCGCTGCTCGCCACGGACGAGCAGGAGGCGGGCCGCCGGCTGACCGCGCTGTCCCGGGCCGGCCTGGTGGACAGGCTCCGGGGCGGCCGCTACCGCCTGCACGACCTCGTACGCTCCTTCGCGCAGGCCCGCCTCCTCGACGAGGAGGAGCCCGCCGAGCGCACCGCCGCGCAGGAGCGGCTCATCGCCAGCTACGGAGAGCTGGCCGACACGGTGATCCGCCTGGTCGACGGCAAGACGTCCACCCGGGCGGACCAGTTCGGGCAGCACGGCTTCGCCTCGCTCGACGCGGCGCTGCGCTGGCTGGACGACGAGTCGACGTTCATCACGGCCGCGCTGCGGCACGCGGACGGCGTCGACCAGCGGGCCGTCCTCAACCTCCTGGGCGCCCTGTGCGACTACTGCCTGCTGCGCGGCGACCTCTACCGCCTCGGTGAGATCAACGAACTCACCCAGGCCATCGACCAGGGCCTGCTCGGCCGCAGCGTGCAGTGGCGCACGGGCATCGCGGCCCGCCAGCTCGGCGAACTCGACCAGTCGCGTACGACGTTGAACTCCGTCGTCGACCTCTACTTCGAGGCCCACCAGGACGCCGCGGCCGCCCGCGCGCTCGGCTCCCTCGGCATCACCCTGCACCATCAGGGCAACCTCACGGAGGCCGCGGCCCGGCTGACGGAGGCGCTGGACCTCCAGGCCGCCGACGAGCTGGCGGGCGACCGCGCCTGGACGCTGCACGCGCTGGCGGCGGTGGAGCGCGACCGCGCCCATCTCGCACACGCGCTCGACATGCTGGAGAGGGCGCTGACCCTGCACCGCGACAGCGGCTCCGTGCACGGCGAGGCGTGGACGCACTTCCAGCTCGGGCAGCTGCGCCTGCGCATGGGCGACGTACCGAGCGCGGAGAGCGAGCTGCGCGGCGCCCTCGACCTGTACGGCCGCACCCGCGACGCGCGCGGCGAGGCCTGGGCGCTGACCCAGCTCGCGCGGGCCCGCCTGGTGGACGGCGACCCCTCGCCCGCGGTGGAGGGCCTGCGCCAGGCGGTGTCCCGGCACCGCGACAACGAGGACGCGCGCGGCGAGGCCTGGTCCCTGTACTACCTCGGCCAGGCCCTGGAGGAGACCGGCAGCCTCGACCAGGCGGTGCGGGAGCTCGAACGGGCGCGCACGATGTTCTCCCGGATGCGGGACGTGTACGGCCTGGCGTGCGCCCGCCACCACTCCGCGCGCGTCACCCGCGACCAGCGCGCCGCGCAGACCGGCTCGCTGCGCAACTCCGGCTTCGCCCGCCAGCTCCTGGTGGACGCCCGCGCCGACTTCCAGCGGATCGGCGTCGCGCACGGCGAGGCGTGGACCTGCCTGGAACTGGTGGTCGTGGACGCGGGCAACTCCCGTACGCAGCAGGCGCTCGCCCTCTGCGACGAGGCGATCACCCTGTTCACGTCGTACGGCGACGACCGCGGCGCCGACTGGGCGCGCTTCCTGCGCTGCACCCTGCTGCCGTACGCCTCACCGGGCGGCTGGGAGATCGGCACGGCCGTCGCCCAGGAGGAGCTGAACCAACTGGCCCGCGCCGACCACCCGACCCGCGACGGCAAACTGGCCGACTACGTCCAGGCGTACGGCCTGCTCCTGGAGCGCGGCGCCGACCTGGAGACGGGCTGGCAGGCATGGCGCCTCGGCATGGTTCCGAGCCGTCACGCGCGGGAGGTGATGGGGGTCGAGGTGCCGGGACGGTGAGCCGCGGGAGGCGGGGGTTAGCCCCACCGGGAGCCGGGCGGCAGCAGGATCGTCGCGGGTGATCGCGTCCGGACATGCTGGGTCCGGGCCCGGCGGACGCCGTCGGCCTCCCTCGATTCCGTGGTTCCGTGATCCCGTAGGAGTTGGCTCAGTGCGTGAACAGGCATGGCAGAGGTTTCGTTCTCCCGGGCGGCTGGGCGGTCGGCGCGCGGTCGTGTCGGCCACGGCCGCGGTGGCCGTCGGCGTGCTGACGCTGGGCGCCCTGGCGCCGCCCGCCGCGGCGTCCCCGGCGGCGTCCGCCAGGCCGGACCGCGTCCAGCAGGGCCTGAACGCGCTGGTCCACTCCGACGGCGTGCCGGCCGCGCTGGCGAGCGTGCAGAGCCGGGACGTGAAGAGCCGAGAGGGTCGCACCCGCACCTACACCGCCGGTGTCGGCGACCTGGCCACCGGCTCGAAGGTGCCCCGGGACGGCCAGGTGCGGATCGGCAGCAACACCAAGGCGTTCACCGCGGTGGTCATGCTGCAACTGGTCGCGGAAGGCAAGGTCGGCCTCGACGACCGGGTCGACACGCACCTGCGGGGCCTCGTCCGCGGGGACGGCATCGACGGACGCCGCATCACCGTCCGCCAGCTCCTCCAGCACACCAGCGGACTTCCCGACTACGTCAAGTACCTCGCCGACGAGCCCAGGTACTACGCCCCTCACGATCTCCTCGACATCGCCCTCCAGCACAAGGCCGACTTCGACCCCGGGGAGAAGTGGGGGTACAGCAACACGAACTACGTACTGGCCGGCCTGATCATCGAGAAGGTCACAGGACACCGCCTCGCCGCGGAGATGGAACGGCGCGTCATCAAGCCCGTCGGGCTGCGCCACACCTACTTCCCCGCCCCCGGTGACTCCACCATCCGGGAGCCCCACCCCAAGGGCTACTACCGGAACGCACCGGGCGGGCCGCTGCTCGACGGCACGGAGCTGGACCCCTCATGGGGCTGGGCGGCAGGTCAGCTGATCTCCACCAACTCCGACCTGAACCGGTTCTACACCGCGCTCCTCGGCGGCCGCCTCCTCCCGGAGGCCCAGCTCGCCCAGATGCGCACCACCGTCCCCGCCGGGGCCCCCTTCGCCTCCGGCGCCCGCTACGGCCTGGGGCTCGTGAGCACGCCCCTGTCGTGCCGCGACGACGTCTACTGGGGCCACGGCGGCAGCACCACGGGCTACCAGACCCGTGGCGGCGTCACCGACGACGGCCGCGCCGTCAACGTCGCGGTGACCACTCAGCCGAGCGACAAGGCGGTCATGGAGCGCGTCGAGGGAATCGTGGACGAGGCCCTGTGCCGCTGACAGGGCAACAAGGCACATGGGCCCTGGCCGCAGTCAGCGGCCAGGGCCCACGGCATGCGGAGCGTGCTGGTCAGGCCTGAGCCCTGTGGATCTTCCAGATACCGACATCCGAGCTGCGGTTGAAGTACGCGTTGGTGCACAGGTCGTACTTGCCACCGCTCGCCGTGGTCACGTTGTTGGTCTCCAGGAAGCCACCGTTGTCGCCGTACAGGTTCCACAGGTGGACGATGTCGCCCGCCCTGACGTTCTGGTCGGCCGGGCTCGACGCCTGGGCGAAGATCCGCCAGCGGCCGGTGCCCGCGGCCCGGTCCCGGGCCTCGGAGGTGGACACGTCGTACTTCGCGCCCGCGTTCTTCTGCACGTCGCTCGCGTGGCCGTTGGTGTCGAGGTAGCCGCCGTCGCCGCCGTAGAGGTTGCGCAGGTACACGACATCACCGCTGGCCACGGGCTGGCCGGACGCCTTGCCGGACGCGGAGAGGATCTCCCAGGTGCCCGTGCCCTTGGCGCGGGTGGGTGTGGCGGTGGTCGACACCTGGTACTTGCCGCCCGAAGCGGTGCTGTGGCCGTTGGTGTCGAGGTAGCCGCCCTGCCAGCCGTTGTAGCCGTTCTGCAGATGGATCTGGTCGCCGTACTTGAGCTCGTTCGCCATCGGGCTTTCCTTCCCTGGATGACGCTGCATGCGGGCGCCCGCCCGGCAAGCCGGGGCCGGCGCCCCACGGGGACAGCAGCCATCTTGGCAATTCAGCCCGAAACCGCGACCCAATACGCGAACCTGGCGGAAACTGGGTCCCTCTAGGTCTCCTTGTCGGCGCGCTTCTCGCCCGTACCGGCCGTCTCCGGCTCCTTGAAGTCGACCTTGCCCATGTGCCGGTTCATCGACTTCATCAGGCCCCACACGGCCAGGGCCATCACCGCGAAGACGATGAATCCGAGGACGCCGGGGGTCACCTTGTCGTCGTCGACCTCCTTGGCAAGAGGGACGAGATGCGTCATTGCCAGATGTGCGTTCACGCTAGGCATTGTCGCGGATGCCCGCAAAGAGGTCGTCCTCGGGGAGGGAAGTATCGACGAGCGACTTCGCCAGCTCGTACTCCTCCGTGGGCCAGACCTCCTTCTGGAGCTCCATCGGGACGCGGAACCAGCCGCCGTCGGGGTCGATCTGCGTGGCGTGCGCGATCAGGGCCTTGTCGCGGATCTCGTAGAAGTCGGCGCACGGGACGTGCGTGGTCAGCGTGCGCTCGACCCGCTCGAACTCGTCCCAGCGCTTGAGCCAGTCCCCGTACGGCGACTCCAGGCCGCGGTCGAGCATCGCCTGGTGCAGCGCCTCGGTGCGCGGGCGGTTGAAGCCCTGGTTGTAGTAGAGCTTCTGCGGCTGGAAGGCCGGGCCGTACTCGCTCTCGGGGTACTTCTCGGGGTCCGCCGCGCCCTCGAACGCCACCATGCTGATCTTGTGGGTCATGATGTGGTCGGGGTGCGGATACCCGCCGTTCTCGTCGTACGTCGTGATGACCTGCGGACGGAAGGAACGGATCTGGCGCACCAGCTCACCGGCGGCCTTGTCCACGTCCTCCAGGGCGAAACAGCCCTCGGGCAGCGGCGGCAGCGGGTCGCCCTCGGGCAGCCCCGAGTCGACGAAGCCGAGCCACTCCTGCTTGACGCCGAGGATCTCGCGCGCCTCGTCCATCTCCTTCTTGCGCACCTCGTGGATGTGCTCCTGGATGTAGGTGTCACCCTGGAGCTTCGGGTTGAGGATGTCGCCGCGCTCACCGCCCGTGCAGGTCACGACGAGCACGTCCACCCCCTCGGACACGTACTTGGCCATGGTGGCCGCGCCCTTGCTCGACTCGTCGTCGGGGTGGGCGTGAACGGCCATCAAACGCAGCTGCTCAGTCAAGACTCGATCCTCAAGTTGTCGGGCGCCCTCGTGATCCGGCGCAACACGCGGCTTCTATAGTGACGGAACCGGGGGGCGGAAAATTCCGGCATCCCCTGTTCCTGGAGGACGATCATGGCGGCGGTGGGTTCGAAGCTCCCCGAGGGGCCTTCCGAGGGCTCCTCCACGGGCCTTCCCGAGGGGCGGTACGGCCGCTCGCGCACGGCCGACGAGGCCGCCGACCGCAAGCTGCGGATCATCGGCTCCGTGCTCGGCGTCGTCCTGCTCGGCGTCGTCGGCTGGTTCGGCTACGACTACGTCAACGGTACGAAGGTCAGCGCCGAGGTCATCAAGTTCGACGTCGTTTCGGCCAGCACCGTCAAGGCGCACCTCGAAGTGCGCAAGGACGCCGACGTCAAGGGCTACTGCACCCTGCGCTCGCAGGCCGAGTCCGGCGCCGAGGTGGGCCGCGCGGACTTCCGCTTCGACCAGCGCGAGGGCCGTGTCGACAAGGTCGTCACACTCCGTACGACCGCGAAGGCGACCAGCGTCGAGCTGCTCGGCTGCCACTCCGACTGACACGGCGGTCCCGAGGCCGCCTTTGCGGGCCTCACCAGCGCTGACGTGATTCTGATGGCTTATGTCCTCCCCTTGGCGCACCTGAATTGTTAGGCTCGTGGTTTCGCCCACCCGTGAGGGAACATCCTTCTGGGTAGGGCGATGCTTTGTATTCCCAGTACCTACGAGGAGCACCTGTGACCCAGACCAGCGAGAACGTCACCTGGCTGACCCAGGAGGCGTACAGCCAGCTCAAGGCCGAGCTGGAGTACCTGTCTGGTCCCGCGCGCACCGAGATCGCAGCCAAGATCGCGGCAGCGCGCGAGGAGGGGGACCTGCGCGAGAACGGCGGGTACCACGCGGCCAAGGAGGAGCAGGGCAAGCAGGAGCTCCGCGTCCGCCAGCTGACCCAGCTCCTGGAGACCGCCAAGGTCGGTGAGGCCCCGGCCGCCGACGGCGTGGTGGCGCCCGGCATGGTCGTGACCATCGCCTTCGACGGCGACGAGGACGACACCGTGACGTTCCTGCTCGCCTCCCGGGAGTACGCGAGCGACGAGATCGAGACGTACTCGCCGCAGTCCCCGCTGGGCACCGGCGTGAACGGCAAGAAGATCGGCGAGAACGCGCAGTACGAACTGCCGAACGGCAAGCTCGCCTCCGTCAAGATCCTTGAGGCCAAGCCGTACCAGGCGTGACCGCACCGGACCTGGCGACCTGGCCCCCGCACTTCGCGTGCGGGGGCCAGGTCGCGTGTGGTCGCGTGTCAGGCCGTCGCCGAGCGGTACTTGCGGACCGCCAGGGTGCGGAAGATCAGGACGATCAGGACCGAGTAGATCACCGAGGCCCAGACCGGATGCTCCATGGGCCAGGCCGTGGACCCGGAGACGCCGGGGTTCCCGAAGAGCTCACGGCAGGCCTGGACGGTCGCGCTGAAGGGGTTCCAGTCGGCGACATGGCGCAGCCACGGCGTCATCTGGCGGGAGTCCACGAACGCGTTCGAGATGAACGTGACCGGGAAGAGCCAGATCAGGCCGCCTGAAGTGGCCGCCTCCGGGGTGCGCACCGAGAGGCCGATGAGCGCGCCGACCCAGGTGAAGGCGTAGCCGAGCAGGAGCAGAAGCCCGAAGGCGCCGAGGGCCTTTCCCACGCCCTCGTGGGCGCGCCAGCCGACGAGCAGCGCCACGATCGCGAGGACGAGCAGGGTCAGCGCGGTCTGCACGAGGTCGGCGATGGTGCGCCCGGTGAGGACCGCGCCGCGCGCCATGGGCAGCGACCGGAAGCGGTCGATGAGGCCCTTGTGCATGTCGTCGGCGATACCGGCCCCGGCGCCGGCGGTCGCGAAGGTGACGGTCTGCGCGAAGATGCCCGCCATCAGGAAGTTGCGGTAGACGGAGGGGTCGGTGCTGGTGCCGATCTTCATGGAGCCGCCGAACACGTAGCTGAACAGCACCACGAACATGACCGGCTGGATGACCCCGAAAAGGACCATCTCGGGAATCCTGGTCATCCGGATCAGATTCCGTCGGGCGACGACCAGGGAGTCCCTGACGGACTGGCCGATGCCGCCCGTGGGCCTGGGGCCCGCCTTGCGTACGGTGTCGGAGACGGTGCTCACTTGTCGGCCTCCAGCTCGGCGGCATGGCCGGTGAGGGAGATGAAGACGTCGTCGAGGGTCGGGCGGCGCAGCCCGATGTCGTCGATCCCGACGCCGCGGATGTCGAGCTCGCGGATCACCTCGGCGAGCAGCTTGGCGCCGCCGGTGACGGGCACGGTGAGCTTGCGCGTGTGCTCGGCGACGGCGACCGCGACGTCGCCCTTGCCGAAGCCGCGCAGGGCCTCGGCGGCGGTGGCGATGTGCTCGCGTTCGTGCACCACGACCTCGACGCGCTCGCCGCCGGTCCTGGCCTTGAGCTGGTCGGAGGTGCCGCGGGCGATGACGCGGCCGTGGTCGACGACGCAGATGTCGTGCGCCAGATGGTCGGCCTCTTCGAGGTACTGGGTGGTCAGCAGCAGCGTCGTACCGCCCGCGACGAGCTCCTGGATGACCTCCCACAGCTGCTGGCGGTTGCGCGGGTCGAGGCCGGTGGTGGGCTCGTCCATGAACATCACGGGCGGCGAGACGACGAGCGCGGCCGCGAGGTCCAGTCGGCGGCGCATGCCTCCCGAGTACGTCTTGGAGGGGCGGTCGGCGGCGTCGGCGAGGTGGAACCGGTCGAGCAGCTCGGCCGCCCTCGCCTTGGCCTCCTTGGCCTTCAGCTGGTAGAGCTGCCCCACCATCCGGAGGTTCTCGCGGCCCGTCAGGTACTCGTCCACGGCGGCGAACTGCCCGGAAAGGCCGATCGACCTGCGCACCTCGTTCGGGTGCTTGAGGACGTCGATGCCCGCGACGACGGCCTTGCCGCTGTCGGGTGTAAGGAGCGTCGTCAGACAGCGGACCGCGGTGGTCTTCCCCGCGCCGTTCGGCCCAAGGAGTCCGAGCACGGTGCCTTCCGGGACATCGAGATCGACGCCGTCCAGAGCCCTTACGTCGCCGAAGGTCTTCACCAGGCCTTCGGCGTAGATGGCGCCTGGCATGTGAGTCCTTTCCTGGGGAAAAGCTTGGATGTCAGCCGATGACCGTGTAACCCGCCTCGCGCAGCGCCGTGCCCACCTCCGCGCAGTGCTCGGGCCCCTTCGTCTCCAGATGCAGCTCCACCTCGGCCTCCGTCAGTCCGAGGCGCGGATCAGTGCGTACGTGGCTCACGTCGAGGACGTTGGCGTCGACCACGGTCAGCACGCCGAGGAGCGTGGCGAGGGCGCCGGGGCGGTCCGTCAGGCGTAGCCGCAGCGACAGATAGCGGCCCGCCGCCGCCATGCCCTGGCGCAGGATCCGCTGCATGAGGAGCGGGTCCACATTGCCGCCGGAGAGCAGCGCGACCACGGGGCCCTCGAACGACTTCGGGCTGCTCAGCAGGGCCGCGACGGGGCTCGCGCCCGCCGGTTCGACGACCATCTTGGCGCGCTCCAGGCAGAGCAGCAGGGCGCTGGAGAGCTCGTCCTCGGAGACCGTCACGATGTCGTCGACCAGCTCCTCGATCAGCTGGAACGGCACGTCGCCGGGGCGTCCGACCTTGATGCCGTCGGCCATGGTCGCGGGGTTGACGATCGACACCGGGTGACCGGCGGCGAGCGAGGGCGGATAGGCCGCGGAGCCCGCCGCCTGCACGCCGACCAGCCGCACGTCCGGGCGCAGCGCCTTGACCGCCACCGCGATGCCCGCCGCGAGGCCGCCGCCCCCCACGCCGACGACGAGGGTGCGCAGCTCCGGGCACTGCTCCAGGATCTCCAGGCCGACCGTGCCCTGCCCGGCGATGATGTCGGGGTGGTCGAAGGGGTGGATGAACACGGCACCCGTCTCACGCGCGTACTCCTGCGCGGCGGCCAGCGTCTCGTCGACGACCTGGCCGTGCAGGCGGACCTCGGCGCCGTACTCCCGGGTGGCGGCGACCTTGGGCAGCGGCGCCCCGGCCGGCATGAACACCGTGGAGCGCACGCCGAGCAGCGAGGACGCCAGGGCCACGCCCTGCGCGTGGTTGCCCGCGCTGGCGGCGACGACACCGGCGGCGCGCTCCTCGGGGAGCAGGCCGGCGATCCGTACGTACGCGCCGCGCAGCTTGAACGAGCCGGTGCGCTGGAGGTTCTCGCACTTGAGGTGCACGGGGGCGCCCACCAGCTGCGACAGGTGCCTGCTGCCCTCCATCGCCGTGGTCCTGGCCACTCCGGAGAGCATCTTCCACGCGCCGCGCACATCGTCGAGGGTGACCGTCGGCAAGGAGTCAGGCGTGCGGTAGCTCATGCCGGCAAGTCTCGCAGCCGACGCGCGAGACCTCTCGCCGTGACCAAGGGACGAGACCGTTCTGCGCGTAGGTTTGCGCAGCGCAGGTACGGTACGCGCCGTGTCCGCGTACCCTGTCCCCCAACCCACCGCCCTCGCATGAAGTGAGCCCCCGGCCATGCCCACAACTCCGGACATGACGACCGCCAGTGAACCCGGCCTTCTCGACAGCCTGCAGCACCAGGTGGCGGTCTTCGCCCGCCGCGCGGAGCAGACCCGCCTCGGCGGCGTAGGCCAGGTCCGCAACTCCATGGACCGCGCCGCGTATCTGCTGCTCAACCGCCTCGACAAGGAGGGCCCGATGGGTGTCAAGGCGCTCGCCGCGAGCATGGGCATCGACTCGTCGACGGTCACGCGGCAGGTCGCCCCGCTGGTCGACACCGGACTCGTCAAACGCACCTCGCACCCCGAGGACGGGCGTGCCGTGGTGCTCCAGCTGTCGCCGCGCGGCCAGGCCCGGCTCGACGAGGTGCGTTCGTCGCGGCGCGAGCTGATGGCCGAGTTGACGCAGGACTGGGACCCGGAGGAGCGCGAGAGCTTCTGCGCGCTCCTCACACGCTTCAATTCCGCCCTCTCGGCGCGCCAGACGTCACACGCGGCGCCCGGCGGTGAGGTTCCGGCCACTCCGGAGTCTTGACCCCGGCCCCGCGCCTGGCCTCATATGAGACCGGGACCCCCCTTCCTTCAGGCCGGGAGGCGCGGTGCGAGAACGGCAGGCGCTCCAGAGCGCCCGCCGTGCCCGGGAGTTCGAGGCGTTCGTCGCGGGCGCGGCAGGGCGGCTCCTGCATGCCGCGACCCTGCTCACCGCCGAGCCCCCGGACGACAACCCACGCGCGCGTGCCCTGCTGACCGCCGCCCTCGCGCATACGTACGCGACGTGGGACCGGCTGCGTGGCGAGGACCCCTACGACCGCACGCGCCAGCAGGTCGCCGTCCGCTTCGCGCGGGGCGCCTGGCGCCACCACCGCGGCCACGGCGGGGTCCTGGAGCGGCTCAGCTCCCAGGAGCGGCTGATTCTCGTGCTCCGGATGTACGAAGGGGTGGCCGAGGAGCAGACCGCGGCGCTCCTCGGTCTGCCCGCCGACCGGGTCTCGTCGATCTGCGCCCGCGCGATGGCGACGGTCCTGCACCCGCCGCGCGGACCGGCGCCGGCGCGGGCGCTGAGCGGGGCGGTGCCCTCATGAGCCGGGCGGGCCCGTCATGAGTCGGGCGGTGCCGTCATGAGTCAGTACGAGCGCAAGGAGATCGCCGTCCGGCGTCTCCTGGAGGGTACGCAGCCGCCGGTGCCGCCGGAGCTCTTCGGTGAGGCGGTGCGGCGGGGCGGGCGGATGTTGCGGCGGCGCCGGGTGATGCGGCGGATTCTGTGGCTCCTCCTGGTGGCCGCCGTTGTCGCGTTCGCGGTGTGGGCGTCCGTGGCCGAGCCCTGGGTGGAGCGGCCCGCGGATACGACCCCGCCTCTTACCCGCTGGTAGCGGGTGGGCGGGTGTTCCAGGCCGCCCACCCGTCTGCCCCGCGTCACCAGGCGCCGTAGGGGCTGACCCGGCTAGCCCAGTGCCTGCTTCAGGTCTGCCAGGAGGTCGTCCGCCGACTCGATGCCCACCGAGAGACGCACGAGGTCCGCCGGGACCTCCAGGGCCGAGCCGGCCACCGAGGCGTGCGTCATGCGGCCCGGGTGCTCGATCAGGGACTCGACACCGCCCAGGGACTCCCCCAGGGTGAAGAGCTTGGCGCGGTTGCAGACCTCGACGGCCGCCTCCTCGCCGCCCTCGACCTGGAACGACACCATGCCGCCGAACGCCTTCATCTGCTTGGCGGCGATCTCGTGACCGGGGTGCTCCGAAAGGCCCGGGTACAGGACGCGCGTCACGCGCGCGTGCCGGGACAGCATCTCGGTGACCTTGGTCGCGTTCTCGCTGTGCCGGTCCATGCGCACCGCGAGGGTCTTGATGCCGCGCAGCACAAGCCAGGCGTCGAAGGGCCCGGCCACGGCGCCCATCGCGTTCTGGTGGTACGCCAGCTCCTCGCCGAGCTCCGCGTCGTCGACGACCAGCGCGCCGCCGACGACGTCCGAGTGGCCGCCCATGTACTTCGTCATGGAGTGCACGACGATGTCCGCGCCGAGCGCCAGCGGCTGCTGGAGGTAGGGGCTCGCGAAGGTGTTGTCGACGACGAGGCGCACCCCGGCCTCGCGGGCGATCTGCGCGACCGCGGCGATGTCGGTGATGCCGAGCAGCGGGTTGGAGGGGGTCTCCACCCAGATCAGCTTCGTGCGGTCGGTCAGCGCGGCCCGCACGGCCTCCGGGTCGGAGGTGTCGGCCACGGACCACTCGACGCCCCAGCGCGAGACGACCTTGGCGAAGAGGCGGAACGTGCCGCCGTACGCGTCGTTGGGGATGACCACGTGGTCCCCCGGGCCGAGCAGCGCGCGCAGGAGGCAGTCCTCGGCTGCCAGGCCGGACGCGAAGGCGAGCCCTCGGCGGCCGCCCTCCAGTGCGGCCAGGTTCTCCTCCAGGGCGGTCCTCGTCGGGTTCGCGCTGCGGCTGTACTCGTAGCCGCCGCGCAGGCCGCCGACGCCGTCCTGCTTGTAGGTCGATACCTGGTAGATGGGCGGGACGACGGCGCCGGTGAGCGGGTCGGCCGTGTTGCCCGCGTGGATCGCCACGGTCTCGAAACTCTGCGTGCCGGGGGTGCTGTGCAAGTCAGTCATGCGGCCTGAGCGTAGTGCGCGCGAAGGCACTTCCGCCGCCCGACCGTACGGGTCGTTCCGCCCGGTCGGTACGGGTACGTCCCGGCAGGTTCGCCAATTGTCGGACCCGTCTGGTTCGCTTGTGTCATGGAGATTCTCTGGTTCCTGTTCGCGGTGATCATGATCGGTGCGGTCCTCGGGCCCGTGCTGCTGCGCAGGCGCGGCGGAATCCGGCAGGTCGACCCCGGCTCCCCGGACGCCGCCGACCCGGCGAACTACGGCTTTCTGCGCCAGGAGGAGCTGGACATCCGCATGCCGGGGCCGGACGCCGATCTCCTCGAAGTCCTCGACCTCGTGCAGCGCACGCAGGAGTGGAAGGCCGCCTCACAGCTGCTCGCGGGCACGGAGACGCACGGCGAGCGGCGCTGGCAGCGGGTGCAGGCGTTCGCGGGCGCGGCCTCGCTGGAGCTCCAGCGGCGGCCCGGTGGCGTGAGTGAGAGCCCCGGCGGGCAGTGGCTGCGGGTGTGGCGGGCCGAGGCGCCCAAGGACGCGGGGGGCGCCGCGGTGCACGCGGAGTTCCTCGTGCAGCAGGCGTGGCGGACCGCCGCCCAGGGGACGGACGAGTTCCGGATCATTCTGGAGGAGGCCAAGGAGGCGTGCGCGCAGGCGGCGCTGCTCTCTCCCGGTGACCCCGTCCCGTACATCATCGAGCTCTCCATCGCGCGCGGCCTCGCGTATCCCCGCGAGGAGTTCGAGCAGCTGTGGCTGAAGATCCTGGACCGCGCGCCCGCGCACATGGGCGCGCATCTGGCGGCGCTGCACTACTGGTGCGAGAAGTGGCACGGCTCGCGCGAGCTCGCGTACAACTTCGCGGAGGCCGCCGCGGCCCGCGCCCCCCAGGCCTCCCTCCTCGCGGCGCTCCCGCTCTTCGCCGTCTACGAACACATGCCCGAGGTCAATCTGGTCCGCGGCTTCTACGAGAGCGAGGTCGTCACCAAGGCCATGGAGGGCGCCCTCTTCGCGGTGCACGCCGCGCGCGCGGACGACCCGATGCTGGCGCACGTCCGCCATCTCCTGGTCTTCTTCCTGGTCCGCTGCGAGCGCTGGTCGGAGGCGATGAACCAGCTGGTGCACGTGGACGGCTACGTCGGGGCCCTGCCCTGGAGCCTCTCCCCCGACCCGGCCGAGGGCTACGCGGTGTACCGCGCGCTGGCGGTGGCGGGGTACGAGGCGAACGGCGGCAGCCCGGCGACGCTGCCGCACTGAGTGGTGCCCGTGCGGAATGCCGGGCCCCACCCGCACGTTCCCTTGATGCACCCCAAGGCACCCCAAGGCACGCCAGCGCGCCCCTGTCAGGCCCCGCACGAGGAGAGACCCGCATGATCTTCGGCCGCACGCCCGAGCTCCCCACCCCCGAGCAGGCCCTGAAGGGCCGGGCCACCCCGGAATTCGAGGTCCCCTCGCGCCACACGGTCCTCGGCAACGCGCTGCTCGGCCCCTACCCCGAAGGCCTGGAGATCGCGGACTTCGCGCTGGGCTGCTTCTGGGGCGCGGAGCGCAAGTTCTGGCAGACGGACGGCGTCTGGACGACGTACGTCGGCTACCAGGGCGGCTACACCGAGAACCCCTCCTACGAAGAGGTCTGCTCCGGCCTGACGGGCCACACGGAGGCGGTACGCGTCGTCTTCGACCCGTCCAAGGTCTCGTACGCGGCGCTCCTGAAGCTCTTCTGGGAGTCCCACAACCCCACGCAGGGCTTCCGCCAGGGCAACGACGTCGGCACGCAGTACCGCTCGGCGATCTACACGCACTCCCCCGAGCAGGAGGCAGGGGCGAAGGCGTCCCTGGAGGCCTACCAGCGGGTCCTGACGGCAGCGGGCCACGGCACGATCACGACAACGGTCCTCCCGGCCGAACCCAGGCCCTTCTGGCCGGCCGAGCCGTACCACCAGCAGTATCTTTCGAGCAGCAAAAACCCGGACGGGTACTGCGGGATAGGCGGGACTGGCCTTGAGCTGGACAGCCCGTCGGAGACGAACTGGGGACGGGCCTGCCCGACGGGAATCGCTCCGGCGCCTCCGGCCACGGAACAGTAGGCCTTCAGCTCCCGCTCGACCGAACAGACTGTGCCGCCGACTGGGAGTCAGTACGGCGGCACAGCCGTTCCATGCGCGTTCAGCGCCCTGTCTACGCAAGGCCCTAGCCGTCCTGAAGTGCTATTCGGCCATATCGCCCGCTTACGGCGTGAATCATCTTGCGCACCGTCACGCTTACAGACATGGCGACTTCGGGGGCAAAGGGCAGTCTGCTTGGTGGCTTGGGGCAGTGGTGGGGCGTCTTGGCCGGCGCCCTACTCATCGCCGCGTGGATCAATGAGGCAGCGGGCCCGGCGGCGATCGTCGCCCTGTCCGCCCTGGTCCTCCTCTGGTCCTTCTTCCAAGCCCCGGTGATCTGCGGAGCTCCGGTCAGAGGACGTAAGGACGGCTGCCGCAACAACGCATCCGGCATCCTCATGGGCTGCCATATCCACCAGCATCGATGGCAGAAGCTCAAGATGCTGATCTTCCGACGGCGCGTACGGGAGTTCTGCTCTGGGCTGTTCACAGACGGCAAGGGGACCCTCGTCACGTTGGCAGCAGCAGGCAGCTTCCTGTCCGGGCTAGTGGCGCTGGTACCTGGCGTCGCCGTCCACTGACCTAACAGGTCACAGGGGGCAGCAGTGGATCAGCGTCTCACGGCTGTAAGACCGTCCTGTTGACTCAGCCCGCGACGCGGGTTATCGGCTCAGAGGGCACGACAGGAAGATCCACATAACTGCTTGTTGCAAGTAGGCAGGGCGGAACCGATGTCTGGACTACTGCGCTGAGGGAGCGCGCCGTGCGGTGAGCACGGGCTGGTAGTACCCGCTGGAGGCCGGACTGTGCCAGGTGATGTTGGTGAAGCCGGCTTCAGCCACGAACTCTGTCAGCTGCGGGGGCGTCAGCGCCCAGTAGGTGTTCCGGCGGACTCGGACATGCCAGGTGTTCTCCGCGGGGATGAGCTGGAAGTGCTCCAGGTCGTAGCGCTCGCCGTCTTCATGCCAGTGCCACAGCTGGAAGGTGATCACTTGGCCGTCGCGTGTTTCCGAGACCTGGGGAGGTGTCGCCGTGGGTCTGGTCTGGCGCGTCTCGGCATAGGCCCGGACAGTGATCATCAACAGTCCGTCGTCTCGGAGCACCCGGCTCATGCCGAGGAGTGCCGCCTGGAGATCTTGCCCGGAGAGTAGGTGCGGGAGCGAGTTGTCCGCGCAGAGGACGACGTCGAAGGACGTATTTTTGAAGGGCAGTTTGCGCATGTCAGCCGCAGCGGCCGGAAGCCGGCTCCCGCGGGCCGCCGCCTCGGCGGCGGCCCGTGCGGCGGCGACCGGGCTCAGGTCGCTGCCGATGACCTGGTGCCCGGCCAGGGCCAGCCCGATGGCCTGGGTGCCGATCCCGCACGAGCAGTCCAGGACGGTGTGCGGTGCCGCGCCGAGAGATTGGCGGACGAGCCCGCCCAATACCTCGGCCTGGTAGGCCATGCTTGCGTCCCAGTCCCGGAACATCAGGTGGTAGTCGTGGGCCAAATCGTCGTAGAAATCCCGCACGGAGGGCTCGGGCATGTATCCCACCGTAGTGGTTGGCCGCCGGGGAGTGCGGGCAGTTTTAGGCGGCGGCTGCCTGACTTCGGCCGCCCCAGCGGATGCCCTTCTCGCTGCGGGTACATGCGCGTTCGCGGCGTTGGGCGGCCAGTGTGGACGTTCATGCAATTTCCCCACATCAGCACCTGGAGCACCGCGTAATTCCCCACCTGGGCTGAAGTCCATGACGAGCCGCCCGACTGCTGAGTGTGGGGCTGGTCAGGCCGGTCAAGGGCGCCTGCGGCGGTGCTGCGCACTGGCCTTCGGCCACCCTGGACAGTCCTGACCAGCCCAAACGACGGTCGGCTATCGAGCGGCCCGGGAAACCCTGGCGCCGCAGGGGACGAGGGAGCCGAGCCGTCGTCCCCAGGGGCACCGAGGTGGCGCTCCGTCATCCCCATGGCCAATCCGGGGAAGTTCAGGATGGGGAAGTACGCGAACTTCCACAGCCAGTACGTCGGGATGGCGGGCGTTCGCGTTGCGCCAGCGGAGGTAGGCGTGGAGGGCTCGAGTCTGCGCGGCGTGGTTGCGGTGTGCGGCCGATCCACGGGTTCGGCGATGACTACGGCCTTAGCGATGACGCGGCGGCCGCCTACGTGGCCAGGTGCGTGTCCAAGAGTGCCGCCGACACCGGGGCCGGACTCGATTACGCGGTGAAAAGTTTGACGGATGTCCGGGCTGCGGTCGTTCCGCCTCACATCCGGGCCCTGATGGGCACCTGCTGGCGCCTGGGCGGCCTGGTGGAACTGGCATCCCTGCGACTTGCGCGCCTGGGCTCACACGCTCGGATACCGGGGCCACATCCTGACCAGGTCCCGCCGTTACTCGACCACGTACGCGGCCTTGCGCAAGGAACGGGCCGCCTACGCGCGTGGCGGCCCCAGACAGGACGACGACCGAACCTGATCAAGGAATCCGCCTGGCGCTACTTCGGCTCCGGCCACACCCCCGGCGCTGCCCTCTTCACCGCAGGCATCGCCGAAGATCTCGCGCAGTCCCGTCAGCTGGCTCGGGTGGCACGAGAGGACGAGCTTTGTGAGGGGCCGGGGTGGAGAGAATTACTCACCCGAACCCTCGGGAATGGGGGAAGGTACAAGCGGCCAAAGCACCAGCTCGGAGCGAAGAGCGTTGGCTTCGCATATCAACGATTCTCGGCGTCGACCTAATCGATGAATGTGACGGAAAGCGAATCCGCCATAAGGGTCATCGGCCACGCCGACTCGGCTGAATAACCGATGCTCTATCCCTCGGTCCACTTGGGGTCGAGTAGGTCAGGATTGAACGGGCGCCTACCACCTCCGCCCACAGGCCGGACGATCACAGCGTGAAGCGCCTCGCGAATGAGCGCACGCTTTTGCGCCATATCGAGCCTGCCTGACTCCCACTGCTCCCGAACGTCCTCAGTCACCACCGAAGCCCTCTGAACACGCAAGGCATGCTGCGTGCGCTCCTTGCGCAGTTCCTTGATGCGGGACTCCATCTTGTGGTTCTCAGGGAAGAACAGCTCATCCGAGATCTGGTCCTCCTGCCACACCTGCAACATCTTCCGCTGCTTGGCCATCAAACGGTTGAGCTCGTCCTCTCCACTCCACACAGAGTCCGTCTCGCTCTTGACGGCTGCACGCTCCTCCAGCTTCGCGAGTACAGCCTCCGTGATGTACTCATCTACCTTGGTTCCGTTACGGGCACTGCCCCCACAACCGCCCATGGACCGACTCGGGCACTGATAGAGGTATCCACCTGAAAGGTCTGCCCTGGTACTCGCCCTCAAGGGAGCGTTGCAGATCTGCCCATCGGCCTTCGGCTTTCCGCATCGGAGAATTCCAGTCAGAAGATGCGAGGGAGTCCGGTAGTCGGTGATTGCGCCATCTGCCTTGATGTTGGGGCCAAGCCGAGCGGAGAAGAGGGCATCGATGGCCATCCATTCTTTCGGCGTGATGATGGGTTCCCACTGCCCCACCACTGGGACACCGCCAGCGTCTCTGACCAGGTCTCCGTTGTGCCTTCTCCATCCACACAATCGGGGATTCCAGAGGGAGAGTTTGAGCGATCGGCTTCGCCACACGTTCCCGTGGACAGTCCGCACGCCCTCATCACTCCATGCGGCGAGGACGGAGTGGAGCGACTTCCCCGCGATCACTTCGCGCGCCGCTTTGGCCAATAGTTCGGCTTCCTCCGGCTCAAGCGTCCGCTTGTCCGCCTTCCAACCGAACGGCCGCGTACCGCCAACGGGAATGCCCTGCTCGGCACGGCGACGGTGCGAGCGACGCGTGCGCCGCTTGATCTTGCGTACTTCCGCCTTCGCGATGACGACCCCGAACAGTCCCATGGACTCGACGTCTTCGTTATAGAGGTCTTTGATCCCCTTGGCGTCCGCATAGACCCGACCGTCGTCGTGCGTCAGAGCGTCCACGAACCGTTCGTAGTCGCCGACCCGCCGCACCAGTCGGTCATCCGCGACGACGATCGCCCCACGCACCTCTTGGCCGTCCGGGAGTTGTCCGGCCTTGAGGGTCCGCAACATCTCCTCGAAGTCAGGGCGCACGACAGCGGCCTTCGCTGCCGAGAGATCGTTGTCGGTGTAGTAGTGCACAATCCTCAGGCCGAGCGCTGCCGCAGTCTCGTCGTTGACGTTGTGCTGGTCCTCGACCCCGTGGCCGTCCCTCTCCAGGTCAGCCGAGATCCTCGCGTAAGCCACCACCGGGATTAACTGATCACCTTTGATCATGTCAAACACCCTCTGCCTGTCGGGGAGTCTTAATACTGCCTGAAAGGCAGAGGTACCGTCAGCAATACCTCGACAAGCATTCCGACGGCTACTGCGGCATCGGCGGCACGGGCGCCCTCCTGGACACCCCGTCGGAGACGAACTGGGCCGGGCCTGCCCGACGGGTCGCTCCGGCTCCGAGCGAGAGCTGACCGGTCCGCGAACCGACCCGCCCCGAACCGGCCCACCCGCGTATCGGGCGGCCGCGTCTATCGTGGCGCCATGGCGCTGAGTGACATAGGCAGAGCGGAAGTCCTGCGGGCCGTCGAGGAGTTCGACCGACTCGGTCGGAGTGTGTTTCTTCGGCAGTACGGGTTCCAGGCGTCCCGCACCCCGCCGATGTGACGGACGCCGGGGACGCCCTGCTGGAGGTCGACCACATCGTCGAGATCGCCGGAGACGGCCGCGATCACCCGAGCCAGATGATCGCCCTCTGCCCGAACTGCCACGCCGTCAAGACCCGGGGCAGGACGCGGCACCACGTACGCGCGGTCCTCCTCGAAGTGGTGCGTGAGCTGCACGAACAGGCGCGTGCGCGCGGAGTCGCGGCTGTGCCCGGTGACCGGTGACCGGTGACGATCCGCCGGGTGTGAGGCCGCTCTGCCGTCAGCGAATCTGCCCCCAGCCGAGATTCCTGACGGCCGCGCCCCCGTCGGGCAACAGTGGAGGCACAGCGCGGCGTCGGGAGCCGCGGTACTTCAGGGAGGTCCGATGTCAGTACTCGGCAGTGGCTGGGACACGGTGGCGCGGCCGCGGGGGGAGGACGGGGACACCGCTCCGTCGCGGTTCGACGACCATCTCGCCGCGCAGCTGCTCAACCAGCGGATCGTGTTCCTCGGGACGCAGGTCGACGAGGTCTCCGCCAACCGCGTCTGCGCGCAGATGCTGCTGTTGTCGGCGGAGGACCCGAAGACCGACATCAGCCTCTACATCAACAGCCCCGGCGGCTCCGTCACCGCCGGGCTCGCCATCTACGACACCATGCGGCTCATCCCGAACGACGTCGCCACCCTCGCCATGGGGTTCGCCGCCAGCATGGGGCAGTTCCTGCTGAGCGTGGGCACGCACGGCAAGCGGTTCGCGCTGCCCAACGCGCGGATCATGATGCATCAGCCGTCGGCGGGCATCGGCGGCACCACCGCCGACATCGCCATCCAGGCCGAGAACCTGGACTTCACGAAGAGGGCCGTCGAGCGGATCACCGCCGAGCACACCGGGCAGAGCCCGGAGACGATCTCGCGGGACGGCGACCGTGACCGGTGGTTCACCGCCGAGCAGGCCAAGGAGTACGGGATGGTCGACCGCGTGGTCGAGTCCCTGGAGGACGTGCGGCCCGCCGGGTCGAAGCGGCGTATCGGGCTCGGGATCTGAGGGGTGACGGCAGTGAGTACAGCGATGAGTACAGCAGTGAGTACGGCAATGGGTCAGTACACGATTCCCACCGTCATCGAGCGCACCCCGCAGGGCGGCGAACGGGCGTACGACGTCTACAGCCGACTGCTCTCCGAGCGCATCATCTTCCTCGGGACGGAGATCGACGACGGCTTCGCCAACGCCGTCATCGCCCAGTTGCTCCACCTGGAGTCGTCCGCCCCCGAGCGCGAGGTGGCCATCTACATCAACTCACCAGGCGGCTCCTTCACTTCGCTCATGGCCATCTACGACACCATGAGCTTCATCTCCGCGCCCATCTCCACCTTCTGCGTGGGGCAGGCCGCCTCCACCGCCGCCGTGCTGCTCGCCGGCGGCGACCCCGGGCGGCGGTTCGTACTCGACCACGCGCGCGTGCTGCTCGGTCAGCCCGCGAGCCGCGGCCGGCAAGGGACGGTGTCCGACCTCGCCCTGGAGGCGCAGGAGATGCTGCGGATCCGCTCCCAGGTGGAGGAGGTGCTGTCCCGGCACACGCACCACGACGTCGCCACGCTCCGCGCCGACATGGACCGGGACAAGGTCTTCACCGCGCAGGAGGCCGTCGCGTACGGGCTCGCCGATCAGGTGCTCAGCAGGCGGGTCGCACCCGTCGCCGCCTGAGGACGCGAGCCCCGCGCGTCACGCGGCCAGGCGCACCTCGCCCTGGTACGACGCCCTGGCCGGCCTCGCACGGGGGAGGCCGGCCAGGCGCCCGTGGGCCAGGGAGAGCAGGTCGGACAGGCGCAGGCCGAGCGCGTGGGCGGCGGCCGCGAGGACCTCGGAGGAGGCTTCCTTGCGGCCACGCTCCAGCTCGGAGAGGTACGGCATGGAGATCCGGGCGGCCTCGGCCACGTCCTTGAGGGTGCGCTCCTGCGCGAGGCGCTCACCGCGCAGGACATCTCCTACGACGTCCCGCCAGAGGGGCTCCTTCGCCTCCCCGCTCCCAGTGGTCGGCGCGGTCTTGACCGGCCGCAACGGAATCACACGGCCCTCGTTCGGCTTCTGCTTCTGCATCTGCTTCTGCGTCTGCGTCTGCCGCTCTTGGCTGCTCACTCGCTCTTGGCTGCTCACTCGCTCAGCCTAGGAGGGATCGGGTCACCGGGGCAGCGCCAGGCGTTCCGCCGCCCGCGAAATCCCGTACCCGGTACGGGCGTCGGCAGGGCCGCGCCGCTACGTCGTCGCGGAGCCCACCGACGACGCGTCCCTGCCCCAGCTCGCGAGGAGCCGCAGCGCCTGCGCCGACGCCGAGTCCGGCTCCGCGTGGTACATGATCAGCGACTGGTCGCAGTCGTCCGGCAGCCGCAGCGTCTCGAACGCCAGGGTCAGGTCGCCCACCAGCGGGTGCCGCATGCGCTTGGTGCCATGTCCCTTCTCCCGTACGTCGTGCGTGGCCCACAGGCCCCTGAACTCCTCGCTCTTCACGGAGAGTTCGCCGACCAGGGCGGACAGCTGCGGGTCGTTGGGGTAGCAGCCCGCGTCCATACGGAGGTGGCCGACGATGTCGGACGCCTTCTGGTCCCAGTCCACGAAGAGGTCGCGCGAGCGCGCGTCCAGGAAGCAGATCCGCGCCCAGTTGCGGTCCTTCGGCGCCAGCTCGCCCCAGTCGCCGAAGAGTGCCGCCGCTAGCGTGTTCCAGGCGAGGATGTCCGCGCGGCGGCCGACGACGTACGCGGGCACGCCGTCGATGGAGTCGAGGAGCCGCTGCAGCGCGGGCCGCATGTGCTGCGGGCGCGCGGCCCGCTTCTTCTTCACGGACTTCGGCTTCGCGAGCCGCGTGAAGTGGGCGTGCTCGGCGTCGGTCAGGCGCAGGGCGCGCGCGATGGCGTCGAGCACCTCGACGGAGACGTTGCGGCCGTTGCCCTGCTCAAGGCGGGTGTAGTAGGCGACGGAGACCCCCGCGAGCTGGGCCAGCTCCTCGCGACGCAGGCCGGGCACGCGGCGGTGCCGCCCGTAGCTGGGCAGCCCGACGTCCTGCGGCTGCAGCCGGGCCCTGCGGGTGCGCAGGAACTCACTGAGCTCGGCACGACCGTCCAGCGGCACGACCGCCGGGCCGCTCGTCGGGCCTTGCGGGTGCTGGGCCCCGGCCCCTGCGGTGTCGCGGGTCTCGCGGCTCTCGCGGCTCTCGCGGCTCTCGTCCATACGTTCCATTATCCCGGCTCGTGCGCACCCCACCCCCGTTCGTACGCCCCTGAGCCTGACCCCGCCAGTAGTAGGACCGTTGGACGTAGGCAGAACGGGTGTCTGGGTGAAGTCGCAGGTCAGTGGCAGTGTCGTAGCCATGACTCAGCAGATCACCACCGTTGCCGCCTACGCCGCTCCCGCCCCCGACGCGCCCCTGGAGCGGACCACCGTCCCGCGCCGCGCCGTCGGCGAGTCCGACGTCCTGATCGACATCAAGTACGCCGGTATCTGCCATTCGGACATCCACCAGGCCCGTGACGGCTGGGGCGAGGGCATCTTCCCGATGGTGCCCGGCCACGAGATCGCCGGAGTCGTGACCGAGGTCGGCCCCGGTGTCACCAAGTTCTCCGTCGGCGACCGCGTGGGCGTCGGCTGCATGGTCGACTCGTGCCGTACGTGCGAGAACTGCCGGGCGGGCCTGGAGCAGTACTGCACGCAGGGCAACATCGCCACGTACAACGCGCTCGACAAGAACGGCGAGCCGACCTACGGCGGCTACTCCACGCACATCGTCGTGGACGAGGCGTTCACCGTCCGCATCCCCGACGGGCTCTCCCTGGACGTGGCCGCGCCGCTGCTCTGCGCCGGCATCACCACGTACTCCCCGCTCAAGCGCTGGAACGCGGGCCCCGGCAAGAAGATCGCCGTGGTGGGCCTCGGCGGTCTCGGCCACATGGCCGTCAAGATCGCGCACGCCATGGGCGCCGAGGTGACCGTCCTCTCGCAGTCCCTGCGCAAGAAGGCCGACGGCGAGCGGCTCGGCGCCGACCACTACTACGCGACCAGCGACGACATCACCTTCGAGCAGCTGGCCGGCTCCTTCGACATGATCCTCTCCACCGTCTCGGCGCCGCTGCCGCTCGACAAGTACCTGGGGCTGCTGCGCTCGGAGGGCGCCTTCGTGAATGTCGGCGCCCCGGAGGAGCCGGTCTCCCTCAACCTCTTCTCCGTGATCGGCGGCGGCAAGACCCTCGCCGGATCCATGATCGGAGGCATCGCGGAGACCCAGGAGATGCTGGACTTCTGCGCCGCGCACGGCCTCGGCTCGGAGATCGAGCTGATCCGCGCCGACCAGATCAACGAGGCGTACGAGCGGGTACTCGCCAGCGACGTGCGCTACCGCTTCGTGATCGACGCCGCGACGATCTGAGCCGGTCCGCGCCGGTCCGAGCGGGCTCCCGCCGGGCTTCCGTGTGGCTTGAACGCGTCTGCGTCGCCGGTCCTGGTCCGCATGGCCCAGGGCGTCGGTCCCCGGGACCGATACGACACGCGGGCGGCCCGACTTAGCGTTGTCACCGCAGGACACCGCAGGACACCGCGAGTTCAGGCATACGAGGAGGTCACACGATGTCCATCGAGTTGAACCACACGATCGTCACGGCCGTGGACAAGAAGGCGTCGGCACAGTTCCTCGCGGACGTTCTGGGGCTCAGCACTACGCCTTCCTGGTCTCCGAGGACGAGTTCGACGCGGTCTTCGGACGCATCAAGGAGCGGGGCCTCACCTACTGGGCGGACCCGCACCACCACCACGTCAACGAGATCAACACGAACGACGGCGGCCGGGGCGTCTACTGGGACGACCCGAACGGCCACATACTGGAGATCATCACCAAGCCCTACGGCAGCGGCGAGTAAGCCGGGCCGCTCCCGCCGCCCCCGCACAGAAACGCGAGCACCGGTTCGGTCGCCACGTCCGCGAACTCCTCGAAGTACGCGTGCCGGGCGCCCGGAATGAGGAACGTCCTCGCGTCAGGGATGCGCGCGGCGAGCAGCGGCGCGTTGTCGGCGGGGTTGAACGCGTCGTCCGTGCCGTGCACGACCAGCGTCGGCGCCTTGATCCGCGGCAGCGCGTCCCACGCGTCATGGCGGGCGCTGGCCCGCAGATGACGGCGCCGGGCGTACGCGGGCATGGTCGGGTCGCCGAGGGTGTGGAACTCCCGCCCCGGACGGTCGCGTTCCTGCTGGGCCAGCCAGGCCGGTGTGTACATGAGTTCCAGCAGAGCGCGGCGCACGGCGCCCGGATCGGCCCGGCTCAGGGCCGCCCGGACCTCGGGGCCGCGCTCGACGCCGTGCGGGCCGCCGGGCGAGGTGCAGCCGAGGACGAGGCGGCCGACGCGGTCCGGGTGGTCGGCGGCCAGCCACTGGCCGATGCGGCCGCCCATGGACGTGCCGTAGACGTGGGCGCGCTCGATGCCCGCGTGGTCGAGGACCGCGACGACATCACGGGCGAAGCCCGGCGTGCTGTACGTGTCCGTGTCGGGGCGGTCGCTCCCGCCGGTGCCGCGGTGGTCGAGTACGACGGTCGTGAAGCGGGCGGCGAAGTCGTCCCGTACGGGGTCCCACCAGTGGTGGTCGTTGGACTGTCCGGCGAGCAGCAGCAACGGCTCGCCGGAGCCGTGCAGCCGGTAGTGCAGGGCGGCGCCGTCGGCCGCTTCGGCGAAGGGCACGGCCGGTCACTTGTCCCGCAGGTCGGCGACGAGGCGGAAGCGCTCCAGGACGAGTTCGGTGGTGTCGTCCACGGTGAACGCGTCGTCGCCGAGGGCGTCCCGCATCTCGGCGCTGTGCCAGAAGCTCTCGTGCCCGGCCCGCCAGGCGGCCACGGACGTGTACCCCTCGCCCTCGTCCTCGGCGTGCGCGAGGTCCACGTCGGCCAGCGGCACGACCCGCACCCCGGTGATCTCGATGACGCCCACGGGCCGGTCGTCGGAGTCGACGACGACCGAGCGCTCACCGGTCCCCGGCAGCGGGTCGCCGTCGCGCTCGTAGCCGGCGAGCAGCCCCGTCGTCGACGTCTTGGAACCGTCCAGGACGGCCGCCACCAGCTGGTCACGCAGGGGTCCCGGGAAGGCGAACTCGGCCCGGGGAAGCGAGGCGTGGGAGGTCGGGCGGTCCGGCGGTGGCGTGGTGGTCATGGGAGCACAGTAATTCGCGGAGGCTGATCCGCCGCACCCCAGTCCCAGAGGGCCTGCAGCACGGGACCCAGCTGTCTGCCGCGCTCGGTGAGTTCATAGGTGACCGCCGGGGGCCAGCCAGGGGTGCGGGTGCGCTCGGCGGCGCCCACGGCGACGAGCTGCGCGAGGCGGTCGGTCAGGACCTTGTCGGACAGCTCCGGGAGAGCGGCGGCCAGTTCACTGTACGTACGCCGCTCGTGCCGCAGCAGCTCGCGGACCAGGAGCGTCGTCCAGCGGCCGCGCAGGGCGGCGAGCGTGATCTCCACGGGGCAGGCCGGGCTCGGGGCCGTGACGCGGGCCCGCGCGTCGTCCGGCAGCCCCGGGGACTCCTGCGTACCGGCGCCGCTTACCGTTCGGTGAGTCACGAATCCGTCTCCTACCGTCTCGCCCATGACGATATCGACACCGTCCCTGCCCACCCGCGCCGAGGACGTCCCGGCGGCGTTCGCCGAGCGGTTCAACAGCGGCGACCCCGAAGCCGTACGCGAGCTCTACGAGGCGCGGGCCGCCTTCGTGCCCGACACCGGTGCCGCCGTGCACGGCAGCGCGGAGATCGCCGCCGCCAACGGTCCCTTCCTCGCCCTCGGCCTGCCGATCACCGTGACGCCCCGGCACGTGCACGTCGCGCAGGACATCGCGCTGCTCGTCGTCGACTGGGAGATCGGCGACGGCGTGGTCCGATCCACGGCCACGGACGTGGCACGACGCGGCGCCGACGGGTACTGGCGATACGTGATCGACAGTCCCTTCGGCGCCGCGCCGGTATCAACGCACTAGCTGGGCAAGGTCACAAGCTCACTTGCCGTAGTACGCGTTGTAGATCGACAGCGTCGACTTGTTGCCCTTCTTGTCCGTGATCTTGGCGTGGAAGGAGATGCCCTCCCCCTTCGCGGGGTTCTTCACGGACACCTTCCCGTTGGTGACCTTGACCTGCTTCCACGTCTGGCCGTAGTCGTACGAGACGTAGGCGTAGAGGGACTTGAGGTTCGACCCCGCCGCCGCGCCCTGGACCTTGACCGGCACGGACTGGGTCTTGCCGGCCTCCGCCCTGCTGCTCAGGTCGACCGCCGGGCTGAACCGCGCCGTGGAGACGGGGAGCTTCGCGCTCTCCACCTTCTTGGAGCGGAACTTGAAGGCCGCGTCGATCCGGGTGGAGGCCGCGGCCACCTTCACGGACCGCTTCACGGACGTCTTCAGCTCGTACGCGGCATCGGCCGAGGGCACCTTGAACGGCTTCTCGCCGATCAGCGGGTCGTTGCTCTCGCCGACCTTGGTGCCGTTGCGGTACAGCGTCGTCTTCACGGACGTGTAGAGCGAGGAGCCCGCGTGGTTCTGGCCGTCCGCGAAGAGCGGCAGGTAGCCCGCGATCTCGTTGCCGTTGCGGAAGACACCGAAGTCGCCACCGACGCGCGGACTGAAGACGGCCGTGTTGAACGTCTTCTTGTAGCTCTGGCCCGCCTTGAACGTCTGCGCGGCGCCGAGCGTGTAGACCGCGTCGACAATGGGCCAGCCGTCCGGGCCCCTACCGGCGTGCTGCTCCAGGTCAAGGTTCCACTTCGCCTTGTCCACGGTGGACAGGTACAGCGTCCGCGTCGTGGGCAGCGGCTGCGGGATGCCGATCGAGGCGCCGCTCATGCTGCCCGGGAGGTTGCCCATGGCGCTGAGCGCGCCCTTCTTGCCCTTGGACGACGCGCCGAGCTCCGCCTTCACCTTGGCGAGTTCGGCCGCCTTGAAGTGCTTGGTGTAGCCGGTCGCGACCTGCTTCACCTTGCCGCCGGTGACGACGTCGTACTCGGTGGCGTCACCGTCCGTCCAGGCCCCGCCCCACTGCTGGAACAGCGAGCCGTCGGTGATCTGCGGGCCGAGGTGGGCGCTGCGGAAGTTCTCGTACGAGTCCATGAACCAGCCGAAGCTGTAGCCCGTGTTCGGCGTGTCGATGCTGAAGTCCGCGGAGGCGAGCTCCATCTTGGCGCCGGCGGCCGGCACGGTGATGTCCACCGGCTTCGTCGTCCGCGCGTCCAGCGTCACCGTGGTGTCCTTGGTGACGCTCAGCTTGGGCTGGGCGATCCAGTCGGAGCCCTTGGCGAAGTCCGCCGGGTCCACGTAGATGCTGCCGTTCAGGACGTAGCCGCCCTTGGCAACGCGGACCTTGACGGTGCCGGACTCGTCGTACGGGTTGTACGACTTGTCGGTGGCGAGGCCGCTGATGCCTTCCAGGTCACCGTCGTAGGACTTGGTCGGAGCGCCGTCCCGTCCGATGAACTTCAGCGTCAGGTCGTACGACTCGACCTCGTTCTCGACCGCGGCGGCCGTCCGCACGGACTGCCCGCCGCCGGTCGCGACGACGTACGCGGAGTACGTGCCGTCGAGAGCCGCGCCCCGCTTGGAGTCGGCGGTCAGGTCGACCGCGGCCGTGCCGCCCGCGGGGACGGTCACCTTCTTCGCGCCGAGGGCGAAGAATCCGGCCGGGGCCGGGCGGCCCTTCGGGTCGGTGGCGGAGATGGTCAGGTCGAGGGTGACGTCGTCCTTGCCGAGGTTCTTGTACGTCACCTTCTTGGTGACCGGCTTGTCGTCGGCGTGCGGCCACTGCTGCACACCGAAGCTCACCGACACCGGGTCGGCGACGACGGTCTGCTTGATGGCCTTGTCGACGGCGATACGGCCCGAGCCCTGCTGGAACGGCGTGTACTTGCCGCCCTTCGTGGACGCCGTCAGGGCGCCCTTCAGCTCGGCGTACTTCCAGTCGGGATGCTGCTGCTTCAGCAGCGCGGCGGCGCCCGCGACGTGCGGGGTCGCCATCGACGTACCGGAGATCGTCAGATAGCCGTCCGGGTTCTGGCCGACCTCCTTCTCCAGGAGACTGTCCTTCGCGGACGCCGCGGTGATGTCCACACCGGGAGCCGTCACATCGGGCTTGATCGCACCGTCGCCGACCCGCGGACCCTGGCTGGAGAAGTCCGCCAGCTTGTCGTTGTCGTCGACCGCGCCGACGGTGAGCGCGGCGTCCGCGCTGCCCGGCGAGCCGACGGAGCCGGGGGCGCCGTCGTTGCCCGCGGCGATCGCGAAGAGGATGCCCTTCTCGGCGGAGAGCTTGTTCACCTGTGCTTCGAGCGGGTCGACACCGGGGGTGTCACCGCCGCCGAGGCTGAGGTTGACGACATCGGCGCCCTCGGCGGCCGCCCAGTCCATGGCGGCGATGATGCCGGAGTCATCGCCGTAGCCGTCGTCGCCGAGGACCTTGCCGTTCAGGAGCTTCGCGCCGGGCGCGACGCCCTTGAACTTGCCGCCGGACTTGGCGCCCGTGCCGGCCGCGGTGGACGCGACGTGGGTGCCGTGGCCGTAGCGGTCCTTGGCATCCGGTGAGGGCGTGAAGTTCTTCTCGGCGACCACCTGGTCCTTGAGGTCCACGTGCGTGGCGTCGACGCCCGTGTCCAGGACGGCGATCTTCACGCCCTTGCCGTCGTACCCGGCGGCCCACGCCTTGTCGGCGCCGATCTGCTTGACGCTCTTGTCGAGGCTCGCCTTGCGGACGCCGTCCAGCCAGACGTGGCCGATGCCGGAGGCGGCGGTACGGGTGTCGCCCTTGCCGCTGGTGAGAGCGGCCCACAGGTCGGCGGCGTCCCGCTTCGGGGTGGTGACCGCGTCGGCGTTCAGCGACTTCAGGGTCCTGCGGACCGTGGTGTCACCGGCGGAGCGGACGTCGGCCTTGGCGCCGCTCGCGGCTCCCTTGTAGCCGACGATGAGCTTGAGGCCCTTCTTCTGGGCCGCGCGGTTGCGCTTCTTGTTCAGCTCGGTGACGTCGAACAGCCGCTGGTCGATCTTGCCGTCGGCTATCAGACGCTGCGCGTCGGCGGGTATCAGCAGCGTGTGCCCGCCGCTGCGCCGCACCTGTACGGGGATGTGCTCCCGCCCCTTGGCGCGGTCGACGCCGACCACGCGGCCCTCGGCGTCGAGGACGGCCCGGTCACCGGTGATCAGCGTGACGTGGGTCCTGCCGGTGGCCTCACCCGCCTGCGCGCCGAGTACGTTCCCCACGGATACCGGCTCCGCGGCCGCGGGGCTGGTCATGCCCGCCGCGAGTGCCACGGCGACCGCCGCGGCGACGGCGGCCCCGCCCGCTCTCTTCACTTGTCCGTGCAAGTTCTCCCCCTGGAGGTTAAGGAGCCTTCGCTCCTTGGACAGCGAAGTATGCCGAGCGTCGAACATCTGCTCAATAGTGGGGGGAAGGTGCAGGGTTGGTGCCGGTGGGTTCTCGCCAGGACGGCGGCCACGATGGCGTACTACACGCGCGAGGACATCCCGCTGCACTACGAACTCGCCG
>NZ_JBSFRK010000039.1:0-81347 GCF_053589195.1 Streptomyces sp. NPDC003379
GCCGGCCACCTCGGCGCCCGATGCACTACCGCTCACCGCGGCCCCCGATGTACCACCGGCCCCAGGGCCGGCGTGGACGCTGTGGGCCCGTTCCAGCTGCTCTGCCACCTGCTGCCACGTTGCGGAACAGCCCCGCGCCAGTTCGGCGACGGCCTCCAGGCGGTGTGGGGGGATGCCTCCGAGGAGCCGCTCCCAGTCCTGTCGTCGCACGGCCACGATGGCGAGCCAGCGCAGCAGCGCCCTGCCGTCCTCGGTCTGCCGGATCGAGGGATCACGGCTGAGATGGCGCAGGATCAAGGCATGGGACGGTCTGTCGGCCCCGGCTTCGTCCTGCTGCTGGTCCGGGCGCGGTACACGGCCGGTGACCGTGTCCGGCTGGGCCCGCTTCCTTCCTCGTTCCGGTACCGGGCCCTCGCCGCGCTGCAGCCGTTTGCGCACGTCGGAGACGGTACTGAGGGAAACGCCCGCCTCAGCGGCGATCTGGCGCAGTGGGGCCGAGGGGTTCTGCTGCATGAGGCGGCCGGCCAGTCGCCGCCCCTCGGCGGGGTCCAGGGGGCGGGCCCGTCCGTCCCGGCCGATCCTGACGTTCGACTGCGGAACCCCCTCGGTTGAACGGCCTCGGATCGCGCCCACCGTCTTGGCGGAGATCCCGGTCGCCGCCCCGATCGCCCGGTCCGACCACATCGGGTGGCTGAGCAGGATCCGCGCCGCCGCCTCCTTGCGGTCGCCGAGGCTGAGCGGCAGGCCGTGGCTGATATTGGCTTCCACGGCGAGGACGAAGGCGTCCTTCTCCTCGCCCTCGAAGAACCGCACGTCGATCTCGGTGGCGCCCCGGTATTCGGTGGCCCGAAGTCGGTGCATCCCGTCGATCACCTGCATCGTGGACGGCATCACGATGATAGGAGGGAGTTCCGCTTCGGATTCCGCAAGAGCGCGGATATGATCCGGGTCCTCGCCTGCGCTTCGTGGGGAGTCCGAAGGCCGGAGAGAAGCGATCGGGACTTTGACGACATCGGATAGCTTCGCGCTGCGCCCGTCGGTTTCTTCCGGCACCTCGGAAGTGCCGCTATTGGACTGCGTATGGCCGTTGAAACTGAGCTCCATTACACACCTTTCGGTCAAAAGGCATTCCCACTGAGCGGCACGCAGCACGCCCCCCGACTTCCCCCGGATGTAGGATTATCATTAACTGTTTCGCCGGTAAAGCAACCGTAAATGGCTGAAAAGTACAGGCCAGGAGCGCCACACCGGTGCATCCGGGGCGCCACATCCCGGGCAGAGACCGGGAAGCCACACGGGTTCGACGGAAAATCGCTGGCGCCCGCGACGTTCGACCCACCGTTCACCCGCAAGTTTCCGGCCGTCAAAGGGCCCAGAAATAGATGGGGAGCGCGCGCGCCCCTTACGCCTCGGAAGCGCGACAACAGAAGAATCGCGTCACAGACAGATCGCTTTCGGCCATCCAGTCAGCGGCGGATCACCTCGTACGTCCGCCGACTCACCCGTGGCCTCATGTCACGCAGGGAGAGACCATGAAGGCGCTCGTACTGTCCGGAGGGGCCGGCACCCGTTTGCGACCCATCACCCACACATCGGCCAAGCAACTGGTCCCGGTCGCCAACAAACCCGTCCTCTTCTACGGCCTGGAGGCCATCGCCGCCGCAGGGATAACTGACGTCGGGATGGTGGTCGGGGATACAGTCGACGAAATTACGGAGGCCGTGGGAGACGGATCCAAATTTGGCCTCGACGTCACATACATTTCCCAGCACAAACCCTTGGGACTCGCTCACGCCGTCCGTATCTCCCGCGACTACCTCGGCGACGATGATTTCGCGATGTATCTCGGCGACAACTTCGTGGTGGGTGGCATCGCCGAACCCATACGCCATTTCCTGGACCACCGGCCGGACGCCCATCTGCTGCTCACCCAGGTGTCCGACCCCCGGTCCTTCGGTGTGGCCGAACTGGACGGCTCCGGCCGGGTGCGCCGCTTGGAGGAGAAGCCGGAGCGGCCGAAGAGCGACCTCGCCCTGGTCGGCGTCTACCTCTTCACCCGCGCGATCCACGAGGCCGTACGGGCCATCGAGCCGTCCTGGCGGGGTGAGCTGGAGATCACCCACGCGCTGCAGTGGCTGATCGACGAGGGCCGCGACGTACGGTCCACCCTGATCACCGGCTACTGGAAGGACACCGGCAACGTCAGCGACATGCTGGAGGTCAACCGGCTGGTCCTGGAGACGGTCGATCCCCACTCCAACGGTCTCGTGGACGAGCGCAGCGAACTCATCGGACGCGTCCAGGTCGACGAGGGCGCCGTCATCCGCAACTCCCGCGTGGTCGGCCCCGCGGTGATCGGCGCCGGCACGGTCGTCACCGACTCCTACATCGGGCCTTTCACCTCCATCGCCGAGGACTGCCTGGTGGAGGACAGCGAGGTGGAGTTCTCCATCGTGTTGCGCAACGCCTCCATCTCCGGGGTGCGGCGGATCGAGGCCTCCCTCATCGGCCGCCACGTCCAGGTGACCCCCGCGCCGGCTGTGCCCCACGCCCACCGTCTCGTCCTCGGCGATCACAGCAGGGCCCAGATCTCCTCCTGACCACCGCACTACGTACGAACCGACGCGGGCGGCACCCAGATCCCGTCTGCACCTCTCCCCCAGCCTCCGGAGGTCATCACCATGCCCCTGACGCCCAGCACCGGTTGGCTCGTCACCGGCGCCGCCGGCATGCTCGGCCGGGAACTCACCGCGCGCCTCCAGAGCCGCGGGCTGCCGGTGATCGCACTCGGCCGCGACGCCCTCGACATCACGGACGCGGCCGGCACACGGGCAGTCCTCGCCCGGTGCCGGCCCGCGGTGGTCGTCAACTGCGCGGCGTGGACGGCGGTCGACGCCGCGGAGAGCCGGCACGGACCGGCCATGAAGGTGAACGGAGAGGGGCCTGGACACCTCGCCCGGGCCTGTCGTACGACCGGGGCCCGGCTGCTCCAGCTGTCCACCGACTACGTCTTCGCCGGAGACAGCGGCCGCCCCTACCGCGAGGAGGACCCGACCGGGCCGCGCACGGTGTACGGCAGGACCAAACTCGCCGGTGAACGGGCCGTGCTCGACACGCTGCCGGACAGCGGCCACGTGGTGCGCACCGCCTGGCTGTACGGAGCCGGCGGCGCGAACTTCGTCTCCACGATGATCCGCCTCGCCGCCGAGCGGGACACGGTGGCGGTCGTCGACGACCAGCACGGCGGCCCGACCTGGACCGGCGATCTCGCCGACCGGCTCATCGCGCTCGGCACCGCGGCCCTGGACGGCACGGCTCCCGCCGGGATCTACCACGCCACGAATTCGGGCCGGACGACCTGGCACACGCTGGCGCGGGAGGTGTTCCGGCTGCTCGGCGCCGACCCCGGCCGCGTCCGCCCGGTCAGCAGCCAGGAACTGGCGCGCCCCGCCGCCCGGCCCGCCTGGAGCGTGCTGGGCCAGGAGCGGTGGCGGGACGCCGGCCTCGAACCGATGCGCGACTGGCGCGGCGCGCTCGCCGAGGCGTTCCCCACGCTGCACCGCACGGCGGACGACGTCGCCGCCCCGGTCCGCTGAGATCCGCGCCGCAGCGTCCTCCCGCCCGGGGCGTCAGCCGGTGTGCCGCCGCCGCAGGGTCTGATGGAACTCCACGCATGACGCGAAGTCGGGCAGCCTTCCCTTTCGTTCCAGTTCCTTGAGGCCCGGTGCGGCCGCGTCCTTCTCGGAGAGTACGGGCGCGATACCGGCCGGCCAGGTGATGCCGAGCCGCGGGTCCAGGGGGTGGATGGCGTGCTCCCGCCGCGGTGCGTAGCCCTCGGAGGTGAGGTAGACGACGGTGGCGCCGTCGGCGAGGCTCATGAAGGCGTGCGCGAGCCCGGCCTCGATGTACACGCTGCGCCGGGGGTCGTCCAACTGGACCATCCGCCAGGTTCCATAGGTGGGCGAGCCGACCCGGATGTCGACCACGACGTCGAGTACGGCACCGGTGAGGCATGTGACGAACTTGGCCTGGCCCGGCGGCACATCGGCGAAGTGCACGCCCCGAACGACACCCTTGCGGGAGACGGAGCGGTTCACCTGCGCGACGCCGAATTCATGACCGAGTGCCTCGCTCAACGACCCGCCGCGAAAGAGCTCCTGGAATTCTCCCCGCTCGTCAGCGAAAGTCTGTGTCTCGACCAGCCAGGCACCTTCAATACCGAGCGAACGCATCACTGCTCCTCATCAGAAGCGGTACTTCTCCAGTGTTCCGGTTCGACGTACATCCAAAGTGGCACGGTGGAATCCGTTGCCGAGCGCCCGGGAATGGGTCATCTCCAGCGGCAGTACGTCGATGCCGTTGCTCTCCAGTACGCGCATGAGGCTCCCCTGCCGACGGTTCACGATCACCAGTCCCGGGCGGACGACGAGCATGTTCGCCCCGATCCACGCCGAGCGGGGCGCGCTGCCGCCGAGGCATCCGGTGTCCACCGCTTCCGGGCACACGACGCGTTTCCACGTGCGCAGGAAGGCGGGGATGCCCTCGGTGTCGACCCGGTCGGGATTGACCAGGACCAGCCCCGGCCGGAGCGGGACGACAGCGGAGGCTCCGTGCGACGAGCCGCGCACCCCGCGGCACATGTGCACCCGGTACGCCTCTCCCAGCACGGCCCGCAGCCACCGCGCACCGAGCACGTTGCCGCTGCCCGAGACGAGGTAGAGCAGATCGGCGCCCAGCCGCAGCACGTTGCCCGCGTCGAAGACCGGTTCGAGCTCGGGCAGCCGCTCTCCGGCCGGTGCGGCCGGTGAGCCCATGGCGCCGGTCAGGCGCGGCCTGGGGGCCGCGATCCATGTACTGCCGCTGGTGAAGTACTCCATCAGAAGCGTCTTGTAGGCGGGCGTTTCCGGCCCGGGCCCTCCGAAGGCCGTCGGCGTCTGGATGATCATCCCGCCCACGGTCAGCAGTCCGTCGCGCGGACGGCAGGCTCCCAAGGCGCCCGTCTCCCCCGCCGGATCCGCGGGGCGCACCGCGTGGTCGACGGGCAGGGGACGCCGGACCCTCACACCCAGGCCCCTCAGTTCCTCGCACAGGTTCTCCAGCTCCTCCTCGGCCTCCTTCACCATCCGGTCCGGATACGGCAGCGGGGAGACGATCTCCGGCCGGCCGTACCCGGCGTGTCCCACGACGATCTCTTCCAGCGGGTCCCATTCGCTGTGGACGCCGACCAGGCTCATACGTGACCTCCTCGCTTCGCGGTCCGTTCAGTCGGCGGGGAGGTAGTGCAGGAGCCGTCCCCACATGGCGTGGTCGTCGGCGTCGCCCGTGTGCGGTGCGGCGAACCGGGCCACGTACTCGGCGATCTCGGCGAGCTGCCAGCGCAGTTCGTAGAACCGCAGGAACTCCTCGCGGCCGTCAGGGAGCATGCCGAACGCCCTGGTGACGGCCGCCCAGTCCCGCTCCGGAGGGGCCCACATCGCGCCGCCCCAGTCCAGGATGTCGACGCCCGTGCCGAACAGGACGTTGGCCATGCTCGGGTCGCCATGGGTCATGGCGGGCGGTTCGCCGTCCCAGAGCCCGGCGCAGCGCGCGGCCACCTGTGCCGCCTCCCGGCGCAGTGCGGCCAGGTGCTCCTGGCGCCCACCCACGAGTTCGGTGAGCCGGCGGCCATAGGGACCGAGGCCCTCCGTCTCCTCGTCGAGCGCGATGTGCAGCGCCTTGTCCAGATCGGCTTCGAAGGGGAAACGGAAGTCCTCCACGGGCAGCTCGGCGGCCAGCTCGGCCGGGGAGGAGAAGCGGTGCACCTCCCTCAGCTGGCGGACGAGCAGATCAAGTTGGGCGGAGGTGGGGGACACGTCCGGGGTGGCGGCCGCACGTTCGACGTAGGGGAAGACCACGACCGGCAGTCCCGACACCTCGTGGACCACCCTTCCGTCACGGCCGGGGAGCGGCGCGAGGACGAATTCCTTGCCTGCCGTGTTCATCAGAAGGGCCGCTTCATAGGCGCCGGGAAAATGGCCGTCGAGATCACGGCGCACACTGATCCATAACGGGCCGTATCGATAGGACCAACTATCCTCGCCGAGCGGTAGAAATTTCAGTTCCTCGGCTCTGTCGCCGTCGGTTACGACGTCCTGGAATTTCTCCGCAACGAGCCGAAGAAGACTCCGGCGTTCCACGAGCTTGTTTTCCAAGAGCATGCCAAAGGCTAACATCGCGGCCCCAGTGTTCCAATTACCCTGGCACCCAAGCCTGTTGCTCTCGTCGGCGACCGGCCGGAAAGGCGGAGTACGTCCATGGAAACCGATGCCGATCTGCTTCTCGCCCACCAACTGGTGGATCTGGCCGACGCCATATCCCTGCGCCATTTCGGACGCGGACCCCGGTCGCACCGCAAGGCCGACGGAACTCCGGTCAGCGAGGCGGATCTCGCGGTGGAGGAGGCCATGCTCGCGGTGCTCGCCGCGGAACGTCCGGGCGACGCGGTGCTGAGTGAGGAGAGCGGGGCACTGTCGGTGTCCGCCCGCCGCTGGATCATCGACCCGATCGACGGCACGATTCCGTTTCTGGCGGGTCGGCGCGACTGGGGCACTCATGTGGCTCTCGAAATCGACGGGGAGCTGCGGATCGGGGTCCTGAGCCGGCCGACCGAGGGCAGGCGCTGGTGGGCGCGGTCCGGCACGGGCGCCTACGCCTCCTCTCACGTCCAACCGCTGTCGGCCGTGCGCCGGTTGAGCATTCCGGAGTTCACCGGCCCGCTCGCCGGGGCGCGTGTGGGTGGCTTCCTCTTTCCCGGTTCCCCCTTCGAGGCGGTGCGGGACCGGATGCGTTGGGCGGACTCGTCGGTGTGTCTGGTAGCCGATCTCCTGGAGGGGCGGGTGGCGGGGATCGTCGACGAGGGGGGCCATGTCTGGGACCGGGCCCCGGTCGCGCTCCTGGTCCGGGAGGCAGGCGGCCGGGTCGACGATCTGCACGGCGGCGCGCGGATCGACCTGCCATGGCTGACGTACACGGCCGACGGCCTCGCACGCGAACTCGCCGAGCTGGTACGGGGGGTGGCCGGCTGAACCGGCGGTGGCGGAGCGTGGGGCCTTGGCTCCCGGCCGGTGTCGTCAGCGGCGCGTGGTGCCGGCCCTCCTGCCCAGGACCGCCCGGCGGAACTCCTGGGCCACGGTGTCGATCTCGGCCTCCGAGGAGTGCGGGTGCACCCCGAACCCGGCTCCCAGGTAGCCGTCGGACACTCCGGTGGCCAGCGCGACGGAGCGGGCGAGGATGTCATCGGTGCGCGGCAGCGCGCCCGGCTCGTAGTTGCGCAGCCACCGTCCGGTCCCTGAAGCGCGGAACGGCACGGGCCGCCGGTCGCCGCGGCCGAAGGCGGCCAGTGCGGGCAGGCTGCCGTAGTGGTGGGTCGGGGAGTCGAGAAGCGGTTTGGCGCCGATGCGCTCCGCGACGTCCCGGGCGTGCTTGGCGTGGTCGAAGACGTAGACGGCGACGGTGCCGCACTCCCCGGCCGGGTCGTGCAGTCGCCTGCGGCGTACGTCGGGAAGCTCTCCGACGCGCTCGACGAGTCGCCGCTTCACCGCTCTGACCCGCTCCAGGATCAGGTCGAGCCTGCCCAGCTGGGCCAGGGCCACCGCTGCGTGCAGTTCACCGAGGCCGAGGTTCATGCCGAGCAGCCGGTCGCCCTCGCCGTGGTCCTCGCGGTAGGGGAACCAGCCCTGGTCGTGGAAGGAGTAGGCCCGCTGGAAGACCTGCGGGTCGTCGGTGAGGACGAATCCTCCCTGGAGCGAGGTGATGACTTTGAAGTGATTGAGGGAGAACGTCCCGGCCCGGCCGATGGTGCCCAGCGGGCGGCCCCGGTGGCTGGCTCCGGCAGCCTGCGCGCAGTCCTCCAGAAGGTGCACTCCGTGTGCGTCGGCGATGCGGCGCAGAGCTGTCATGTCGGCGCCGGCACCCAGCATGTGCACGGGCATGATCGCCTTGGTACGAGGGGTGATCTTCGCCGCTACGTCGTCCGGGTCGAGGGTGAGGGACTCGTCGATCTCGGCGAGCACGACGTCGGCGCCGCAGTGCAGGACCGACGCGATCGACGCGACGAACATATAGCCGGGCACGATCACCTCGTCGCCCGGCCCGATCCCCAGCCCGACGAGGGCGGCGAGCAGCGCCGAGGTGCCGCTGTTGACGCCGAGGCAGTGGGCGGCGCCGAAGCGGTCGGCGGCCGCCCGTTCGAAGCGGCGGGTCATGTCCGCCTCACCGGGGTCGTCGAAGGCCTCCCGGTCGGTGTACCAGCGGTCGAGTACGGCGAGCACGTTGTTCCGTTCCTCGTCACCGATGAAGCGGTATCCCGGTCCCGGCACTGTTCCTCCCTGGGTGTCACGAGGGCTGATGGTGTTGGTCATGCGGAGCCGCGAGCGCGGGCCTCGGCGTCAGCCCGTACCGGTCAGGATCGCGGCGAGCCTGCGGGAGAGCGCGAGGGTCGTCAGGGACGGGTTCGCGGCACCCAGCCGCGGGAAGACGGCGGGTCCCGCGGCGTACAGGCCCGGCAGGCCGGCGAACTCGTGCCGGGAGGTCAGGATCCGGCCGAGCGGCAGACTGCCGCCCTCGTGGTCCTCGGTGCCCAGCAGGCTGGTCCAGGTCTCCGGCACCCCCATCGACTGGGCCCGGGTACGGCTGGGCAGTACCCGGGTGTTGTCCCGTGCGGGGTCGCCGTACGCGGTGAACTCCAGGGCTGCTGCCGGGAGTTCGAGCTCCTGGGCGAGCTTCCGCCACAAGGTGCGCAGGGTCTCCCGCTGTGCGGCGACCAGTTCATGGTCCTGCGGGTGCAGGGCAGCATGGATCCGGGTCCGCCACGGTGGGGCGGCGGCGGGCACGCACTCCACGGCGCTGTCGTCGTTGGGGAACTGTTCTCCGGTGACCCGTACGTCCAGGACGAGTTCACCGGGTGCGGTCTTCTGCACGTCCAGCCGGAGGTAGGAACGAGAGACCGGATCGGCCCCGACGTAGTAGGAGCCCGGCTCGGGCACGCGCGCGTCGGCGGTGCCGGGCAGGCGGACGACGAAGCCCTGCACGATGTGGTCGGCGAGGCCGCCGAGCCTTGGTTCCGCGAGGCCGCCGAGCTCGGTGAGGGCCTGGACGGCCAGGCGGGTGCTCTCCACCGTGCCGGCGCTCAGCACCACCGCGTCGGCGGTCACGGTGGTCGTCGCGCCCTCACCGTCACGCACGAGCACGCCCCGCGCGGCGCCGTCGCGCACGCGCACGGCCAGGACTTCCGCGGCGTGGCGGACGCGCACCCCGTCGGGTGGCCGCGGTACGCCGTCGGCGCGGGGCCACTGTTCGAGGGGGGTGTACGCCTCCCAGCGGCCGTCTCCGGAGTAGCGGCAGGCGCGCGGCAGCGGCAGGAAGTCCTGTCCGCCGAAGGTGCGGGCCCCCTCGGCGGAACCGGGCGTCGGCGAGCTCCACGCGCGCAGGTCGTCGGTGACGCGTTCGTACAGTGAAGGGCCGTCCCGCCAGCTCTTGGTGAGGTCGGCGACGATGTCGGAGGGCCACCAAGGGGTGCACAGCGCCCAGTCCTCCAGAGGCAGGACCACTCCGTGCCAGTACAGTGACCGGCCGCCCAGTCGGCGGCGCAGTCCGGATATGCCGGTGTAGTGCGCCGAGTCGGACTCCCAGGGCCGGTGGAAGCAGGGGTCGTTCTCGGGGGCGAAGACCGCTTCCGTGGCGCGGTCCTGTGGAAGGCTCAGGTGGATGTGAGCGAGGTCGTCGCCCGGGCCGGACTCCAGCAGGAGGACGTCCCGGGCACCGTTGTCGGAAAGCGCCGTGACGACTTCCAGGCCCGCGAGGCCGCCTCCCACCACCACGATCCCGGCGTGTTCGGGGAGTCCGTCGGCCGCCGACGCGAAAGACGCCCGACCGCGGTCGTTCTTCGAAACGGAATTGATGGGCATCCATGGCTCCTCGCGCGCAGTTTCCCACCGTTGTTCATTCGGCCGCCGGCCATGAGGGCACGAGCGTGTTCCCCACCGTTCGACCGCCGCAGCGTACCCAGTCGTTCGAGTGCGCACCTTCCTCACTCGAACGTGCGGCGACCGAATCGGCAAACCGGGCGTTGTGGCGTACGTCTGCGGGGGTGCGTAAATTCCAAGGGCCTCCGTCGAACCCCCGAAGAGCGAGGACAACCATGGGAAATTCTCTGGCAATCTCCGGTGGGCCTCGGCTGACCGACCGTGAGTGGCCCCGGTGGCCGCAACCGGGAGACCGGGCGCTGAAAAGCCTCGAAGAGGTGCTGATGAGCGGTCGGTGGACCATCAGTTGCGCCTATCAGGGACGGCAGTCCTACGAGCGTCAATTCGCCGAGTCATTCGCGGAGTACTGCAATTCCACGCTGTGCGTGCCGGTGGCGACGGGAACAGCCGCGCTGGCCATCGCTCTGGAGGCCTGCGGGGTCGGTGCCGGGGACGAGGTGGTGGTTCCGGGGCTGAGCTGGGTGGCCTCCGCGTCGGCGGTCCTGGGGATCAATGCCGTGCCGGTCCTGGTCGATGTCGATCCGTCGACCTACTGCCTGGACCCGGCGGCAGTGGAGGCGGCCATCACCGACCGGACCAGGGCCATCACCGTCGTACACACCTACTCGGCGGTCGCGGACCTCGACGCGCTGTTGGGCATCGCCGAGCGCTACAACCTACCGCTGATCGAGGACTGCGCCCATGCGCACGGCGCGCGGTACGGCAATTGGCCGGTGGGTGCCTTCGGCGCCGCCGGAGTCTTCAGCATGCAGGGCAGCAAGCTGCTGACCTGCGGCGAGGGTGGCGCCGTGATCACGGACGACCCCGAGATCGCGACCCGGGCGGAGCATCTGCGTGCGGACGGCAGGGTGCTGCGGCGCGACGCGGTGAACGTGGGCGAGATGGAACTGCTGGAAACGGGCCACCTGATGGGCAGCAACGCCTGCCTGTCCGAGTTCCACGCGGCCGTCCTGGTGGACCAGCTCGATCTCCTCGACGAACAGAACGCGCGCCGCAGCCGGTCCGCCGAGCAGCTGAGCGCACGTCTGAGCGCGTTGGGGCTGACCCCGCAGGCCACCTCGGCCGAGACGACGGAACGGTCCTACTACCGCTACGCGGTGCGGCTTCCGGACGAGGTACTGGCCGTCGCCACCGTGGACCGCGTCTGCCGGGCGCTCACCGCCGAACTGGGCTTCGCCGTCATGCGGACGCACCAGCCGCTGAACGACAACCCGCTCAACCGCCCCAGTACGCGGCGCAGGTTCGCCATCGACCGGGAGTACGCGGCGCGGGTGAACCCGGCCCGCTTCGACCTTCCGGTCGCCAAGGGCATCCACGACAGCGTGGTGAGCTTCGGCCACGAGGTGCTCCTCGCCCCGCTCGACGCGATCGACGACATAGCAGTGGCGTTCGAGAAGGTCCTCACCCATATCGGAGAGCTGGCCGACTGACGGGCGTCACAGCACGCCGGTCGGCTCCGGGTGGCCGTGGACGAGCGACCTCAGCCGATCGGCGAGAACGTCCGGCGTGGAGACGTGCAGGGTGCGCAGGCCGAGCGCGGCTCCCGCCCGCAACACCGGAAGGCGGTCGTCGACGAGCAGCGTCTCCTCGGGCGTCGTCCGGCACCGGCTCAGGGCTTCCGCGAAGAACGCCCGGGCCGGCTTCACCCGGTTCACCCGCCATGACGAGCAGAGCACATCGAACATGCCGAGGTGCCCGTACGCCTCGTCCTTGAGCCGGTCCCAGTGCTCGGCCTCGTTGTTCGTCAGCACCAGGGTGAGGTCCGGCCGCTCCTCGCGCAGCTCCCGCAGCGCCCGGGCATTGTCGTGGTAGGCGCGCACGCAGTCCATGTAGGTGTGATCGAGCCACTGCGTGTCCAGGACTCCCCGATCCCGACCCTGCCCCTGCCCCTGCCTCGACCAGGAATATCCTCCGACAAGCCGGTGAAATACCTGGTGCACATGCTTTCGCCCGCTTTCGTAGACGCGGGCCGCCGCCATGGCGCGCCAGTTCAGCTCCGCCCTGTCCACACCATGGCGATCAGCCACTCGGGCAATAAACTCTGTCTCCTCGTTAATGTTGTTGAAGAGCACACCACCAGCGTCAACGAAAAGCGTCCGGATCACTTTGCCACCTTTCCCCAGCATTCGGCCGAACTCCGGGCAACCATACTCCGTAGGCCCTGTTCAGTTATTTCCCAATGCGGGCCTCGGGGCACGGCACCGAAGAGACCTGCCTTGTCTTGGGTGTTGCCAGGTCAGATAGCCCCGCCGGGGGGTGGAGGTGAGCCTCGCGTGACTCGCGTGAAGGGATGCCGTCCAGGCTGGTGCTCGCCGGTTTAACGTTCAATCAGATGGGTCATCCTGGGTAGGGAGTCGGCAGCCGCCTGAGCGTCGACCCAACGTCCTGCCCCGTCAGAGGAGACGACCCGACATGAGCCAAGCCCTCCCTCTTCGCCTCCACCACCACGCGTGGATAACCGACGACCAGGAAGCCAACCGGCGTTTCTACGAGGATGTACTCGGCCTGCCCCTGGTGGCCACGTGGACCGAGAGCGCCGTGATATCCGGTGCCGAGCGCGCCTACTGCCACACCTTCTACAGCCTGGCCGATGGCGGCGCCCTGGCCTTCTTCATGTTCGCCGACCCCGAGGACCAGAAGGAATTCAAGACCGATGTCGACTTCACCCCCTTTCGTCACATCGCCTTCAAGGTCGAGCAGGACATCCAGGAGGCCATGCGGAAGCGCATCGGCGAGGCCGGCTACACGGAGCCGGACACCTTCGTCATGGACCACGGATTCTGTGTTTCGCTGTACATCACGGACCCCAACGGGCTGATGCTCGAGTTCACCGTCGACCACCCTGACGCGGAGAAGATCGACACCGAGCGGCGCGCGACGGCGCACGCCGATCTCGCCCGCTGGCTCGACGGGGACCACGCCAGCAACAACCACTGGCGCTGACACTGCCGCGGCCGCACGGGCCGCACGGGCCGCAAAACACATCAAGGGAGGCCCGTGGTCCAGGGTCCGGGCTCACTTCAGGTGCCGGTCGTAGAATCGGCCCCCGTCCTCCGCCTCGAACCACGGGGTACCGGTGTGCCCGCCCAGGTTGGCGTGCAGCGTCTTCTCCTTGCTGCCGAAGGCGTCGAACAGGTCCAGGGCCCGCTGCCGGGGGTTCCCTTCGTCGTCCCACTGCAGCAGGAACAGCAGCGGAATGATGACCTGCCGGGCCTCCTCGCGTTGGGCGCGGGGCACGTAGCCCCCGGCGAAGAAACCGGCGGCCGCGATGCGCGGCTCGGCCGCCGCAAGGCGGATGCCGACGGCGGTCCACCCCGAGTACCCGACCGGGCCGCCGATCTCGGGCAGCGAAAGGAGGGCGTCCAGGGTGGTCCGCCAATCCGGGACCGCCTTTTCGACCATCGGACCGACGACGGACTCGAAGTGCTCGTCGACCGGCTCGCCGGCCTGCATCGCCCGGCGGAGGTCGGCGCGGGCCTGCTCGTCGGCGGCGGAACGGGGCCGGTCACCGCACCCGGCGGCGTCGATGGTGGCCACCGCGTAGCCGTACGCCGCGGAGTGCCGGGCCCGGGCCACCAGCCGGGCTTCCCTCTTGGGCAGGCCGTTGTTGTGGGCCATCAGGATCAGGGGGGCCGGTGCGGCGGATTCAGGCGTCCACAAGGTGCCGGGGATCTCGCCGAGGGTGAATTCGCGTTCCAGGACGCCGTCGTCGAGGCGCTGTTCGGAAGTGAAGTGCATGGTCGTGCCTTTCGGGAGTGCGCTTGAACGGCGCTCCCGGACGACCTATCGCCCGACCGTGACCCCGGAGGGGAGCACCCATGTCGATACTGCGTTCACGGGTACCACCTCCTCGTTCTCTCGCACGGCCTCCGGAAAAGTAGCAGTGGTCGCCGTGGTGCGCCAACGGGTTTTGGTGGGCGGGCAACGCGAACCACAACAGGCCTACGTTCATGAGTGATCGCGGCAGTCAAATGCGGTGGCAGGTGTGACGGCCCGGGCCCTAGAGTCCCGATCATGTACACGGTCACGCACAACTGGCAGTCCCTGCGCATCCGTTCGGTGTCCCGGACCCGGTGCTGACCCGCGCGTTCGTCGGCACCTGGTCATCCGCGCACTGTTCACCGTTCGCCTCAGGATGACGAGGATCCTTCATGCGCACCACCTCACACCCCACCTTCGTGTTCGTTCCCGGTGGGTCCAGCAACGCCCGGGCCTGGGGGCCGTTGCAGAACGAGCTGGCCCTGCACGGGCACCGCTCGTACGCCGTCGACCTGCCCGGACACGGCGACCGCGCCGACCACCCGGCCGCCTACTACCGGCAGCCGCAGGATCTGGCCGCACTGGCGACCGCCCCGTCCCCGATGCGTGGCATCACATTGCGGGACAACGTGCGTCACGTGGTGGACGTCCTGCACCGGCTCGCTCCGTCGGGGCCCCTGGTCCTGGCGGGCAACAGCTTCGGCGGCCTGACCGTCACCGCTGTCGCGAACGCCGTGCCCGAACTCATCGACCGCGTCGTGTACCTCTCCGCTGTCTGCCTGAGCGACCCCGCGATGGTCACCGACGAGTGGGACGTCGTCGACGACAACCTGCTGGACGCCGCAGCGGCGCGGATCACCGTGCCCGACGCGGGGAATCAGGGGGTGGTACGGCTCAACTGGCGGAGTGCGCACGCCGACCCCGTGCTGTTCGCACAGCTCAAGGCCGCTGTCATGGCGGACGCCACCGACCACCAGTTCCGGATGCTGCTGGACTCCATGGACCCGGATGAGAATTACTCGGTGCTGGAGGAGGGCGCGGTGGCGCGGGCCGCGGAATGGGGAAGAGTGCCGCACACCTTCGTACGCCTCTCTGATGACCTGAGCATCCCCCCGGCCGTGCAGGACTACATGATCCGCAAGGCGGACGAGCTGACGCCTGAGAACCCGTTCGACGTCCGCACGCTGGCCGCGTCCCACGTCGGATACTTCAGCCGCCCGCACCTTTTCGCGGAACTGATGGCCGACCTGGTGCACACCGCGTCGACGTAACAGAGCTTTCCCGCCCCGGGCCACGGGCCCCGGGCTTTGGGCGGCGGATCGATCTGCGTCGACGTCCCCGGCGGCTCGGCGGAGACCGCCGGGCACGACGGGTGGCCGGGGCCGTCCTCGCCTCCGTGGCCACGAACCCGCGTCCTGGAACGCCTTCGTCCGCGACCTGCGTACCGGCACACTTCAGCGGTACGACGGCCACTCCCCCGCGCACCGGCCACGAGAGTTGCTCTCACCGGGAGAGGACGGCAAGCACGACGACACCAACCTGATCGGAGATGTCTTCGTGCGCACCCCGCGCTGAGCCGCCGACGATCGTCAGGGCTTGCGGTTCCAGAAGCCGAGGTTGTGTTCTCGGTAGTAGTCGACGGGGCCGATCCGGTGCGGGGCCAGTGACTGTGTGTACGGTCGGCCGACGTGGTCCGGCCGGTAGGGCGGCCAGGCGGGCAGGCCGGCGCCGCGCGGTGTGCCGGTGCGGGCGAACGCGGCCCAGTATCCGCTCATCGTGGCTGACAGGCGGCGCTGCGCCGGGGTGAACTGTGGCTCTGCCGTCTCGTCCTCGAACAGGTACGGGATGTCTCCCGCGTGGAAGGCGCCGAAGTCGAAGTCGCCGGGCAGCGGCAGGAACATCGGCGCGTCGCGGTCGGCGAACTCGTAGGCGTACACCGGGGCGTGTCGTGCCAGCGCCTGGTGCTGGTCCCGTGTGCCGCGTGCCCACATGCGGTCGGTGATCACGGTGGCCCACGCCAGCGCGGGAGACGGGTACGCGGCCGTGGGGTACTCCGCCCGCACCCACTTCGCCGGCCGCTTGCCGAACGCGGTGCGCAGCGCCTGGCCGTAGTCGGCCTCGGTGAACTCTCTTCCCACCGCGTCGTACATCATCCCGACGAACGTGCGGTGTTCGTCCCGGGTCGCGCCCGACAGGACGGGCACGCGGTGGAAGCGTCCGGTGCGCAGGGCCGTCGGCGGCAGCTCGGGCAGGGTGGCGTTGCCGTATCCGAACGCCTGGAAGGCGTTCATGATGTGCGGCACCTTGAGGATCGTCTTCACGGGCAGGGCGCGCAGACAGGCGAGCGTGCGCTCCGGGCGGCGGTTCCGGCAGCCGAGGGACGAGGTCATCTCGGTGGTGATGTCCTCCATCTCGCGCCCCGTCCGCCACACGTACCACGGGTATCCCGGTACGCCCGGTCCCATCGCGCCGGCCGGCATGTCCATCATGGCCTCACCGCTTGCCATGACGGCGCGGTGGAACAGGCCCTTGGAGGCGGGCGACGTCAGGTGTCCGGCCACGGCGGACGCGCCGAACGACACACCGGCGACGGTGACGTTGCCGGGGTCGCCGCCGAAGGCGCGGGCGTTGTTCCTCACCCAGGTGAGGGCGGCCCGCTGGTCCTGGAGGCCGAAGGTGCCGGACCCTCGAAGACCCGGCAGGGCGAGGCCGCCGAAGACGCCGAGACGGTAGTTGACGGTGACGACCACCAGGCCCCGCTCGGCCAGACGGCGTCCGTCGAAGAAGGCGCCCCCGCCCACGGAGCCGTCTCCGTGGATCCATACGAGCACGGGCGCGGCCCGCCGACGCCGGTCCGTGGCCGGCGGCGTCGTGACGTTCAGGGCCAGGCAGTCCTCCTCCGTGCTGGAGATCTGCGCGTACGGGGACGGCACCTGCGGGCACAGCGGCCCGGGCTTCGTGGCGTCCCTGACTCCCTTCCACGGGTGTACCGGGCGGGGCGGCGCCCAGCGGTGGCGCCCCTTGGGGGCGCCCGCGTAGGGGATGCCCTGGAAGATCCGGTGTGCGCCCGACCGGGCGCCGCGGACCAGGCCCGCGTCGGTGCGCACCGTCTCGTCGGTGGCGACACCGGCCGACGTGCCGTGCCGGTCCTCGGCGACCTGTGCCGGACCGGGTCTCGCCGTGGCGGCGACCGGAGCGGATACCAGCACGGTGAACGTCAGGGCCGTGGCCGTCGCTGCGACGGCCGCCCGATGGGGATTTCTGCGAGGGGTCACGACGGAAGCCTTCCTCGTGGGCGCCTGTCCCCGCGCGCGGACGCACCGGAGACGACCTGATCGAGGCACGAGCCCGACCGGACGGGCCCTCACCACGGGGCGGGCGCGTGATCGCGTCCGGCGGCCGCGCGTTCCGATCACGCGCCCTACGGGTACGACGACCCCTCGCACCGGGCGAGGGGCCAGGCTGAAGGAGCCGGACATGGCACCCACCGCACCCGATTTCGGTCCTGACATCGACCCCTACGCGCCCTACGAACCGCAGCGCGACTGCGACCCCGACGCCAAGCCCGGCCTGCTCGGCTTCCGCGACCTGGTGCTCGCCGCCTATCCCGGTACGACCAACATGGGCATCAGCAGGGCCTGCGGCAGCGGAGGCCAGAGCGAGCACAAGGAGGGCCGGGCCTGGGACTGGGGCGTGAACGTGCAGGGTCAGGGGCAGCTGGCCGACGACCTGATCAACTGGCTGCACGCCACCGACCGGCACGGCAACCCGCACGCCCTCGCCCGCCGCTTCGGCATCATGTACATGATCTGGAACCGGCGCATCTGGATGGCCAATCGCCCGGACGCCGGCTGGCAGCCGTATCGGGGCGCCAACCCGCACACCAACCACATCCACTTCAGCTTCTCGTGGGCCGGCGCCCGCAAGCAGACCAGCTGGTGGAAAGGCCCGGTGGTGCCGGATCGGCGGCAGCGGTTGGCGGTGGGGATGTCCGCGGACGGCCGCGTGGAGGTGTTCCATGCGGCGGTTGACCAGATCTACCACACGTATCAGCATCAGCCGGGTGGTACGTGGTCGGGTTGGCGGGCCTTCGGTGGACCGGCGTCGGCGACGATCGCGTTGTCGGCCGCGCCCGATGGGCGGTTGGAGTTGTTCGCCATGAACGCGGACACGTTCGTCCATCGGTACCAGGCGAAGGTGTCCGGAGAGTGGGCTGACTGGTATGCGTTCGGTGGTGGTGGGGATCATCTGGCAGTGGGGCGCAACCATGACGGCCGGTTGGAGGTCTTCGCCTCCAACGCCGGCGGGGTGCACCATCGTTGGCACGACACGCCAAGCGGGACGTGGCATGACTGGCGGCCGTTGGGCGGTCCTGAGAGCGCGCGGCTGGCTGTCGGGTCCGCGTCGGACGGACGCATCGAGGTGTTCGCTCTGACCGATGACATCTTCCGTCATACGTGTCAGACCGATCTGTCGGGGACCTGGCGGCAGTGGGTCGACTTCGGCCTGGGTGGTGAGCACCTGGCGGTGGCGAAGAACCGTGACGGACGGCTGGAGGCATTCGCCACCAACTCGACCGGTGTGCACCACCGTTGGCAGAACCTGCCGGCCGGTGACTGGCATGACTGGCGACCGTTGGGTGGTCCGGCGGGTGCGCGTCTTGCCGTGGTGGAGTCGCATGACGAGCGCATTGAGGCGTTCGCCATGAACGACGACCTCCTCCAGCACAACTACCAGGTCGACGCTTCCGGTGCCTGGCGCACCTGGCAGGACTTCGGCGGCGGGGGCTACTTCATCCAGGCCCTGCGCAACCGCGACGGCCGACTGGAGATCTTCGCGAACAACCCCGGCGGCGTCCACCACCGCTGGCAGCACCAGCCCGGCAGCACCTGGCACGACTGGCAACCGCTGTGACCCGGCCGCGCGCACCTGGCGAGTCACAGTAGTCAAGCTGGTCACAGCTTCCATCGGAGATCCTGCTCGGGGGTGTAGCGGCACATCGTGCCGGTGGAGAGAGTGCGGCGCAGGTGGGCCGCCAGCTCGGGATGCAGCTGGTCCAATTTGCGCAACGTGTCGCGCATGCGGGCGGTGACGTTCTTGCGGGCGCGTTCGCGCGAGTCGCCCAGGCGGCGCGGTCGGCCTCCGAGGCCCGCGTAGCGGCGCAGCTCCTCCAGCAGTTCGGCGCGCTCCTGGTCGTAGGCGGCCGCGCGTCGGTCGTCCCCCTGCTCGGTCGCCCGGTCGATCTCCGCCTCCAGCCGCTCCAGATGACGGCGGTACCGGCTGCGGGCCTCGGCGTCCAGCACCTCGTCGGCCCCCACGCCCTGCACGGTGGCGACGGTGTCGTCGTCCGGGTTCAGCAGCCGGACGGCCGCGATGTCCTGGCCGGGCAGGGTCAGCAGGCAGTGCACGTCGCGCAGACCTTTCGCGTCGGGCATGTGCACGGTGCGTCCCCCGTACGCCAGCCGCCACACCTCGCCGTCGCGGCGGAACTCGTACGCGTGGGACGAGCCGTCCTGGCCGGGCCGCGCGCTCAGGTGGTGTGCGCCCACATGCTCGACGCGGGCGAGCAGATGCGGCATGCCGAGTTCGCGCGCCTGTGACGCCGCCTCGCTGAGCAGGGTGGCCACGTACCGCTCGTCGTCGGTGCCCCGCGCCGAGAGCGCGAGGGCCAGTTCGAGACGGGCCCGCAGTGACCAGGGCGGCGCGTGCAGCCGGTCGGCCGCCCGGTGTGCCTCGGTGAGATGCCGCACGGCGGAGTCCCACCGCTGCTGCGCGGCGTCGAGGATGCCCGCCCAGAGAGCCGCCGGGCCGCTGATGTCCCACCCGAAGAGGGAGACCAGCCACTGGCCGGTGTACGGGGCCAGCGCGGCGCGGGCATCGTCGCACCACGCCGGGTCGCCCGACGCGGCGGCAGCCTGGGCCTGGTAGCGCAGCCACAGCGGGGTGACGCTGCGATGGAGCACCGTGTCACCGCCGGCGCCCGCCCCCGGCCGGGGGACGGGCACGCCCTGGCGTTCGCCGGCTTCCAGGTCGGTCAGGGCCTCGACGAGGTCGACGTACGGATGCTGTTGGGTCCGCAGCACATCCAGCAACCGCCTCGCCTCGGTGAATCTGCCCCGCAGTACGAGCAGGCTCCATCGGTGGTGGGAGACGAAGTAGCGGTAGTAGTTGGCGCCTTGGGCGTTCATGGACTCCGAGGCTTCGAGCAGCTCTGTCGCCTCGGCGAACCTGCCGGTCATGGCGTGGACGATGCTGCGGTCGATCACGGTGTGCAGCCGCAGGCGGGCCGACCCGTCGGCGGCGCCCAGGGCCACCATGGCGTGGAAGTCCTCCATGAACCGCGGGTCGCCCGATTCGAGCGCGGCGACCCAGCGCATGGACATCGCCACATGCTCCGTCCACCGGTCGCCGCGGCGCCGGGACACCGCGACGAGCTCTGCCGCCAGAGCCCGCCGGTCGCCCACGGCCCGCGGTCCCGACTCCGACTGCAGTCGCGCCCACAGCCCGATGTGCAATGTGTCGTCGTCGCCCGCCACGCGGGCCCCGGCGACCACCGCGGCCGCCACCCGCCGGGCCAGGGAGGTCTGCGACAGCGTCACTTCGGTTGCCGACGCTGACGCCGATGCCGTCGGTGACGCTGTCGGCGACGAGTCGTCGGAAACGGCGCGCTGTTGGTCGTACGCCCAGCGCAAAACGCGTGGCTTCAGAAGCGCGGTGTCGCCCCGCCCGTCGGAGCCGTACAGAGTCAGCGCGGTCCGCCCCAGCAGCAGCGGATCGCCCAGCCCCCTCGCCAGGTCGGCCGCGTCGGCGAAGATCCGCCAGGAACGTTCGTGTTCACCGGACAACTGGAGTGCCGTCCCGAAGTGGAGCCCGACTAGAACCCGCCGCGCCGGGGCCGCGTCACCGAGGCGGTCCACAGCGCGTTCGTAGTGACCCGCCGCCTCCTCATGCGCCATGCGGCTCTCCGCATGCCGCGCCGCGGACAGCAGCAGGTCCACGGCCTCGTCGCGGTCCAGCTCCTCGAAGGCGAAATGGGCATGGCGGGCCAACTCCACCGGAAGCGTCGCGTCCTGGACGGTCGTCGTGCTCCGCAGCGCGCCTACGGCGGCCGCGTGCAGTCGGCGTACGAGCTGCGCGTCCAGGCCGCCGTACAGCGTCTCTCGTACGAGGTCATGCTTGAAGAGGGTCTCCCCTGAGCGCTCGTGTGCCACCAGTTGGGCGTCCGCGGCCTGCGCCAGCCACCCGCGCACCTCTTGGGGCGAGGCACCCATGACGCTCGCCAGTGTGTCGGTGCGGAATCGCCGTCCCAGTACGGACGCCGCACCCAGGCAGTCCGCCACGGCGCCGTCCAGCAGGTGCAGTCTCTGCCGGAGAGAGGCGTACTGGCCCGGTGACATCCCACTCACTTCGTGACCGCCCGCCCACAGGCGCGCTGTCTCCTGGACGAAGAAGGGGTTGCCGCCCGTCCGGCGCAGCACCTCGGCCACGAGTGCGCCGTCCGGTGCGCTCCCCGCCGTACGGCGCATCAGTTCGGCGACATCGGTGGCTTCCAGCCCCGTCAGCGTGAGCGTCGTGGCCCGGGTCACCAGCGATCGAAGCCGGTCACGCAGCGGGTGGTCCGGCCGCTCGACCTCCACGAGCCTGCATGTCGCCACGATCAGCACCCGCTCCAGCGACACGTGCTGGGCCGCGAACTCCAGGAGGGCGACCGACGCCGTGTCGGCCCAGTGCACGTCCTCCAGCACGACCAGCACCGGCCGGTGCTGCGCGGCGGTGACCAGCATGGTCGTGACCGCGTCGAACAGCTCGAACTGGCCCACCTCCTCCGCCTTGCCCCCGCCGCCCAGCAGCACCTGCCACACCACACTGGCAGCCTCCGACGCGGCCTCCCACGCCTCTGCCCGCAAGGACCTGCGCAGGCCCCGTATGACCTGCGTCCAGGGCCAGTACCCGGGGGTGCCGTCGGCGCCCCAGCACGACCCGCGCAGCACGGCCATGCCGCCGCGCCCCGCCTCGTGGACCGCGCGCCCGGTGAGCGTCGTCTTGCCGATCCCGGCCTCACCGGCGATCAGCAGCAGACCGCCTTGGCCCTCACTCGCCCGCTCCAACTGAGCGCGCACCGAGCGCAGGAAGTCGTCCCGCCCGAGCAACGCCTGCCCGGCTCCGTCCTCGGGGTCCTCGGGCGGCGGCACGGTCACGGCTGCCCCCGGCCCCGGCTCCGGCAGGCGTCTTCGGCACAGGTCATGCCCTCGCCACCCCCGCAGCGTCCGCGTCCGGCACCAGCCGTTGGTCCGCCCAGAAGCGTAGAGCTTGTTCGAAAACCGGATCAACTGCACCAAAAGAATGACAGGTCGGCCCGCCCAGAACTCCACCGGCACACCGAAGACGCAGGGTTCCCTTTCCCGCGCCGCTGGGGCCGACAAGACCGCAGATCCGCCCGGCGGGCAGCCGGAAGGAGCAGTCGCGCAGCGCCCAGCCGCGTCCGTAGCGCTTGCCCGGCACGATCCGGCCGCGATGCCCCGGTACGCGTTCCTCTCTCAGGACGAGCCGCTGTTCAAGTGGTTCACCGTGGCCGAGACGCTGCGGATGGGCGCCGAGTTCAACCCCGGCTGGGACATGGCCGCGGCGGAGCGGATCGTACGATCTTCTGCTGCTCGACGAACCGATGGCCGGTCTGGACCCGCCGGCCCGGGACGAGATGAGTTCCCTGCTGCTGTCCGAGGCCGTCGAGCGGGGCACGACGGTGGTGATGTCCTCCCACATGCTGGCCGAGCTGGAGGACATGTGCGACTACCTCCTGTACCTCCTTGTCGTCGCGGACGGCCGGCTCCGGACGGCCGGCTCCGGATGGCCGGCGACACCGACGAACTCGTCCTGCTCGCCCCGGACTGGGAGGTCTCCGAGCCGAGCCTGGAGGAAGTCCTGCTCGCCCACCTCCGCTCCGCGCTGACGGAGTGGATGCGTCGGGCGCGGTGGGCGGGGCTCACCGGCCCGGACGTGACGGCGCTGTTCGAGGCGGTCCACGCGGCGGTGTTCGAGCCCGCCGCGCAGGACTGACGGCACCTGGCCCAAGACTCGCTCGGGTGCCGATCGGGGTCTGGTTCACGTTGCCCGGCAGCCTCGCCCTGAGGGCCGTGGAACCGGGGGACGGCGCCTTCTGACCCAGAGCAGCAGGACCACCGAGCACACGGCGGCGAACGCGCACCACGTGGAGATGTACTCCTGGCGCCACAGCGCCACGGACACCACGGCCCCGGCCGCGACCAGCACGCCGAACAGGACGAGGCCGCGGTCGCCGGACAGAAGCAGGGAGCCGACGGTGGCGAGCAGGTAGCCGGCGACGATCAGCTCCGGTCGCGGCAGACCGAGGGAGTAGCCGACCGTGTGACCCCGGATATCGGCCGTCACGGTGCGGGTCGCCAGTACGTATGCGAGCGCCGCCGCCGTCGCGGCCCCCGCGGCGAGTGGGATCAGCAGGCGGCGGGCGCTCGGCGGCGCCGCGCACAGCACACCCACCGGAACCCACAGCGCGAGCAGCGGGAGCGCGATCGCCGCCCAGGCGACGGTGGCGGGCCCCGTGCCGCCGTCGTTGCGCCAGACCGCGGACTCGACGATCTGGTGGGCGCCGAGGAGGAGCGGAAGCGCGGCCAGCGGCAGGTCACGGGGCCGCCTGGCCGCGAGGATCACACTGGTGACCCCCACGGCGGCGATGCCCGTGCCCGCCACAAGATCGGCCGTCGCGCTCCAGCACATGGCAGAAACGCTACGGCCGACTCGGCGCGGGGGCGCGTCCGGCGGCCCTTCGAGGGGGTACGCCGGGTCTCCCTCTCCTCCCGGATTACGCCGGGTCCCCACGGGTGTGGTGGGCGATGGGTTGGGCTGGGGCTGTGGCGGTCACGCCTTCCAGGGCTGTGTGGGCCCGCCCCTCGGGGGTGGATGGAGCGGCAGCACGCCGCCTTGGACGTCGGTGCCCTTCCTCGTCCCCACTGTTCCGTACCCTGGCGGCATGCGTATGCGCCCTACTCTGAGCTGGACTCCTGCCGAGGATCTGCCGCCGGGTACGACCGATCCGGGGCCGGTCGTCGATGTGCTGGGCGCCGGTGGTGTGCTGGTGCTCAGCGGGGCGGGCATCTCCACGGAGTCGGGCATTCCTGACTACCGGGGCGAGGGCGGAAGCCTGAGTCGGCACACCCCGATGACCTACCAGGAGTTCACCGCCGACCATGAGGCCCGGCGTCGGTACTGGGCGCGCAGTCACCTCGGCTGGCGCACCTTCGGCCGGGCCCGGCCCAATGCCGGGCACCGGGCCGTGGCCGCGTTCGAGCGGCACGGCCTGCTCGCCGGTGTGATCACGCAGAACGTCGACGGGCTGCACCAGGCCGCGGGCAGCGGGGACGCCGTGGAACTCCACGGAAGCCTGGACCGGGTCGTCTGCCTGTCCTGCGGCACCTTCAGCGGGCGCCGTGAGCTGGCTCAGCGGCTGGAGGAGGCCAATCCGGGCTATGCGCCGGTGGCCGCCGGCATCAACCCGGACGGCGACGCCGACCTGTCCGACGAACAGGTCGGAGACTTCCACGTGCTGCCCTGCACGGTCTGCGGCGGCATCCTCAAGCCGGACGTGGTGTTCTTCGGGGAGACGGTTCCGCCCGAGCGGGTCGAGCGCTGCCGCGAATCGGTCCGTGAGGCGGCTTCACTTCTGGTCCTCGGCTCCTCGCTGACGGTGATGTCGGGGCTGCGGTTCGTCCGCCAGGCGGCCGAGGCCGCCAAACCAGTGGTGATCGTCAACCGGGATGCCACCCGGGGCGACCGTTACGCCGTCACACGGGTCGCGCTGCCGCTGGGACCCGCGCTCACCTCCGTGGCCGACCGGCTGGGCGTCTCCGTCGCGGAGCTTCGGGTCAGATGACGCCCTGGGCGGACATCGCGTCCGCCACCCGCTCGAAGCCGGCGATGTTCGCGCCCGTCACGTAGTCCCCCGGGGCGCCATAGCGCTCGGCGGTTTCGTGGCACGTGCGGTGGATGTCGTTCATGATGCGCGCCAGTTCCTCCTCGACGCGCTCCGCCGACCACGACGTACGGGCGTGGTTCTGGGCCATCTCCAACGCGCTGACCGCGACGCCGCCCGCGTTGGCCGCCTTGCCGGGCCCGAAAGAGACACCCGCCTGCTGGAACAGGCGTACGGCGTCGGGGGTCGTCGGCATGTTGGCGCCCTCCGAGACCGCCTTCACGCCGTTGCGGATCAGGACGGTGGCATCGTCGCCGTCCAGCTCGTTCTGCGTGGCCGACGGCAGCGCGATGTCGGCCGGCACCTCCCAGACCCGCCTGCCCGGCACGAAGCGGGCCGAGCCACCGCGGCGCTGGGCGTAGGTGTCCACCCGGGCGCGTTCGACCTCCTTGACCTGCTTGAGGAGGTCCAGGTCGATGCCCTTCTCGTCGACCACGTAGCCGGAGGAATCCGAACACGTCACGGCGTTGGCGCCCAGCGCGGCCAGCTTCTGGATGGTGTGGATGGCGACGTTCCCGGAGCCGGAGACGACCGCCGTCCGCCCTTCGAGGGCCTCGCCGCGCTCGCGCAGCATCGCCGCCGTGAAGAGGACGTTGCCGTATCCGGTCGCCTCCGGGCGGATCAGGGAGCCGCCCCAGTTCTGGCCCTTGCCCGTGAGGACGCCCGCCTCCCAGCGGTTGGTGATGCGCCGGTACTGGCCGAACAGGTAGCCGATCTCCCGGCCGCCGACGCCGATGTCACCCGCGGGCACGTCCGTGTGCTCGCCGATGTGCCGGTACAGCTCCGTCATGAACGACTGGCAGAAACGCATGACTTCCGTGTCGCTGCGGCCGCGCGGGTCGAAGTCGCTGCCGCCCTTGCCGCCGCCGATGCCGAGGCCCGTCAGCGCGTTCTTGAAGATCTGCTCGAAGCCCAGGAACTTGATGACGCCGAGGTTCACCGACGGGTGGAAGCGCAGGCCGCCCTTGTACGGGCCGAGCGCGCTGTTGAACTCCACCCGAAAGCCGCGGTTGACCCGCACACGACCGCGGTCGTCCTGCCACGGCACTCGGAAGACGATCTGCCGCTCCGGTTCGCACAGTCGCTCGATCAGTCCGGCTTCGGCGTACTCGGGGCGAGCCGCGATGACCGGCGCCAGCGTCTCCAGTACCTCGCGGGCGGCCTGGTGGAACTCCGGCTGGGCCGGGTTGCGGTGTTCGATCTCAGTGAGCAGCTGCGAGAGCGCCGGCAGCGCTGTCTTCGTATCGGGTCGCGTGGTCAAAGGGGCCCTTTCTGGCGCAACTGGTACGGCTGGCGCGGCTGTCACCGGCGATCCGGTAAGGGGCGCCGCTCAAGCATTACGCGCATGTAAACACAGCGACCGGCCCTCAGGTCCAGAGAGTGACCACTATGCGAGACCCGGCGGCCCGCATGGCTGTCCGGAAAGCACGGCTGCTCTCGGGACGCGCCCTGCCATGTCCCGGTAGCCGCAGCCTGACGTGCTGTTACCAACTGGCCTGTTCGGCTACCACTTCTTCTACTTCGTGGCCCTGCGCAACGCGCCCGCCGTGGACGCCGGCCTCATCGCCTATCTGTGGCCGCTGCTGATCGTCAGGTTCTCCGCCCTGCTGCCCGGCGAGCGGCTGCGCTGGTGGCACACCGCGGCGCGCTGCTCGGGCTCGGCGGCACCTTCGTCCTGGTCACCGGCGGCCAGGGTCTCCACCTTCGCGGTGAGTACCTGCTCGGGTACGTGGCGGCCCTCGTCTGCGCGCTGGTGTGGTCGACGTACTCGGTGGCCAACCGCCGCTATGCGCGGTCCCCACGGACATGGTCGCGTTCTTCTGCCTGGCCACGGCGGCGCTCGCCGCCGTCTGCCATCTGCTGTTCGAAACCACCGTCGGGCCCGACGGCCGGCAGTGGCTCGCCGTGCTCGCCCTGGGCCTCGGCCCGGTCGGCGGCGCCTTCTACGTCTGGGACCACGGCACCAAGCACGGCGACAACCAACTTCTCGGCAGGTTCTCGTACTTCTCTCGTACTTCGCCCCGCTGTCGTCCACCGCGCTGCTCGTCGCGACCGGGCGGGCCGACGCGAGCCGGCCCGTCGCCGTCGCCGGCGTGCTGATCGCCGGGGGCGCCGCGCTGGCCTCGGTGGACGCCCTGCGAGTGGCGCGCCGCCAAGGCTGAGCCGGACCCGCCGCCGCGCGGGGGCTGAGCCCGGCCGGGTCAGGCGTCCACCGGCCAGGTCCCGCGGCGGACCATTTCCACCACCTTGTCGGCGCCGTTGGCCCGCACGAGGAGTTCCAGACGCATCCGCTCGATGTCCTCGGCGCTCCACTGGTCGGTGGCCATGGTCGCCTTCTCGTGCGACCAGCCGTCCATGAGCGTGACGGCGTAGTCGATGGTCTTCTCGATCTGCTCCAGCGACTCGATGTACGGCTTGACCCCGGGCCGCTCGGGCGGGTTGACGAAGCCGAGCATGAAACCGCCGGTCGGCAGGTGAGCCCGCCCCGCATCGCCGCGAGAATGTTGCGGAAGTCGGGGTTGCGGCGCTCGCTCTCGTCCATGGCGTCCGCGAACTCGGTGCCCAGGTGCAGCAGGACGAGGTTGAACAGGCTCAGGCCGCCCTCCTCGACCCACGGCAGGTCGTGCTTGCGTACCTCGGCGAGGTGCAGATCGAACCAGTCGGTTCCCAGGGCCAGCCACGGGCCGTTCACGGGCCCGCCACCTGGTGCCGGACCGCGACGTACGCAGGGAAGGGGTGCCGAGGTGCCGCAGGGGTGGGCGCTGTGGAGCGCTGGAGAACTTGACGGAGGGGCTTGCTATGAGCACGGGCGCATGCGGAACAGTTCGTGTCATGGGAGCTTCGCCTGACCGATCCTCCGGTCCGAACGGAGAATGCGTCAGATCGTGACCTCCCTCACACCGTGAGGACAGACTTCCGCGGGAAAGGGCGCGAACTGCGACTTGATGGCTGTGTGCAGCTCTCGGCCAGGAGTGCCGCTCGGCGGACCGAATCGGCGGAGGCCGCCAGCAGCGGCATGCGAACGGCCGGGCTGGGGATGCGGTTCTGAGCGTGGAGGACTCCCTTGATCACCGTCGGGTTCGGTTCGGTGAAGAGTGCGGCGGACAGTCGGGCCAGCTCAGCTCCGAGGCTGCGGGCGGGTGCGGCGGAGCCGCGTCGCCACAGCGCGATCATTTCGGCGTAGTCGGCTGTGCGCACATTGGCCGACGCGACGATTCCGCCGTGGGCGCCCGCCGCGACGAGCGGCGAGAGGACGATGTCGTCACCGCCGAGCACGGCGAAGCCGGGCAGGGGCGAGTCGAGCAACTCTATGGTGGTCGCGTCGATCGCGCCGGTCGCGTGCTTGATGCCGACGACCCCCGGCAGGCGGCCGAGCGCGGTGATCGTGTCGGCGCCGAGAGTCTGCCCGGTGCGGTAGGGAATGTCGTACACGATCAGAGGAAGGCCGCCGTGCTCGGCCAGCGCGGTGAAATGCGCCAGGGTCCCCGCTTCTCCGGGGCGGATGTACGGCGGCGCGGGAACCAGCGCGGCGGCGACGTCACCCTTGGCCGCCAGCTCTCGCAGCGACGTGATGGCGGCGGCGGTGTCGTTGGTGCCGACCCCGACGATGAGAGGTGCCCCGTGTGCCCGGCAGGCGGCCGAGCAGACGCGTACCACCGTCTCTCTCTCGTCCGCCGTCAACGTGGCGGTTTCGGCTGTCGTACCGAGGGCGACGAGCCCGGAGGCGCCGGTCGACAGCGCCTCGTCGGCGAGTCGGGTCAGCGCGTCGGGAGCCAGGCGCAGATCGTCGGTGAACGGAGTCACCAGAGGGACGTACAGGCCGTTGAAGAGCGGTTCGGGGTTCATGCTCCAACTCTGGCCCACACCAACCCGGTAGATCCATTTCTGATTTCTGCCTTCACACCTAAGCTGAACTTATGCTCGATGTCCGTCGTCTTCATCTGCTCCGCGAACTGGACCGGCGGGGCACCATCGCCGCCGTGGCCGAAGCGCTGACCTTCACCGCGTCCGCCGTCTCCCAGCAGCTCGGGGTGCTGGAGAGGGAGGCGGGCGTGCCCTTGCTGGAACGCAGCGGAAGGCGCGTGATCCTCACGCCCGCGGGCCGCTCCCTCGTCGCGCATGCCGACGCGGTGCTGAACCGCCTCGAACAGGCGGTCGCCGAGCTGGCCGGCGCGCGGGAGGGCATCGGCGGGCCGCTGCGTATCGGGACGTTCCCCTCCGGCGGCCACACCATAGTTCCCGCCGCGCTGGCCGAACTGGCGCGCGGGAATTCCGCCTTGGAGCCGATGGTGCGGGAGATCGACTCCGCGCGCGTCTCCGACGGTCTGCGGGCCGGCGAGCTGGACGTGGCCCTCGTCCATGACTACGACTTCGTGCCCGCGACCCCGGATACGACCGTGGACGAGGTGCCCCTGCTCGAAGAGCCGATGTACCTCGTCACCCCTGCGACGAGCGAGGCCATGGGCACGGAAGCGAGCGCGACCGCGACCGCGACTGCTGCGACCGCGACCGCGGACTCCGGCCACGGTGACACGCTGGCAGCGCTGCTCGGGCCCTTCGCCGAGGTTCCGTGGATCACCGCGCGGGACGGCACGACCGGTCACGCCATGGCCGTACGCGCCTGCCAGGCCGCCGGGTTCCAGCCCAGGATCCGTCACCAGGTCAACGACTTCCGCACCGTGCTGGCTCTGGTCGCCGCCGGACAAGGGGCCGGTTTCGTGCCGGAGATGGCCGCCGTGCCGAGCCCCTCGGGCGTGGTGCTCACGAAGCTGCCGTTGTTCCGTCGCTCGAAGGTCGCGTTCCGCGCGGGCGGCGGTGCCCATCCGGCGATCGCCGCTTTTGTGGCGGCGGCGACGAGGGCGGTCGTTCGCATGGCGGGGCGAGGAGGTCGGGTCGCAAGCTTTGAGTGAACCGGCCGACCACCGGGAACCTGTTTCCCTGGGCCTCACATATCGGTGCCCGGCTGACGTCCATACACCTCCGCACACGTCCGATCACGTCCGATCACGTCCGAACGAGAAGGCGATTTTCCGCGATGGCCGATGACGCATACCTGTTCCTCCTTCCTCACCGGCACCCTCGACGGGGAGCGGCCCTCGCCGCCGTCGGCGCCCTCGAATGCACGGAAACCCCTGCCGTGCACGGCTGGTTGCAGGCTCACGAGGTCTCCGCGTCCTCGGAACAGGTCAGGATCCTGCCCGCCGAGGCGGAGACGCTCATCCCGGAGGACGCCGAGCGGCTGCCGGTGCCGTTGAGCGAGGAGGAGGCGCTGCGGGTCCAGCAGGAGTGCGCGCCTCAGGCCGTCACGGACATGGAGGGCGAACTGCTCGAATTCCGGGAGACGACCCAGGACCGGGAGGCTCTGGTGCATCGGGCCCTGACCGCGGGGATACCCGTGCAGCGCATCGCCCAGCTGACCGGCCTCGACCCGCAGGAAATCGACCGCCTGACCGGCTGACCGGCGCGCTTTCACCGACTCGTTTGGTGTGTCACTCGGGGCGGTTGAAGCGGTGAGCTGCCCACAGGAGGGCTGTTGCGCCCATGGTCAGGAGAACGGCGGCTTCGAGGGGCAGCGGGGGTTGCCAGTCGCCCCATGTGATGCCGCCGGTGGCAGCCTTGTCCGGTAGCCGTAGGGCGATGCAGCGGCGGAGCAGGTCCACTCCGTAGGCCAGTGGATTGACTCCGGCCAGTGCGTGGATCCAGCCGGGCATGCTCTGCAGCGGGAAGAAGGCGCCGGAGAGGAACAGCAGCGGCATCATCACCAGGCCGAGCAGCATGTGGAATGTCTCGGCGCTGCGCAGGCTCACGGCCAGGGCCAGAGCCAGGGCGGTGAGGGTGAAGGAGGCCAGGATCATGCAGACGAGGAGCAGCACCAGCAGGAGTGGGTCGAAGGGCAGGCCGACGGCCCCGGCCAGGCCGAGCAGTACAGCGCCCTGGGCCGTGGCGACCAGGGTGCCGCCGGTGCAGCTCCCCAGGAGCAGCGTGGAGCGGCTGACCGGGGCCATCAGGAGTTCGCGCAGGTAGCCTCTTTCCCGGTCGGTCATGAGGCGGACGCCGACGGTGATGGCCGGCATCTGCACCGTCATCATCAGCATTCCGGGGAAGAGGTAGGTCTGGTAGCCGACGCCCAGGGAGGCGTTGGGGATGAGGTCGGCGAGTCCGCCCCCCAGGATCAGCAGGTAGAGCGCGGGGTGGAGCAGCATCAGTGCCGTCTGGGTGCGCTGTCCGGCCAGGCGCAGCAGGTCGCGGTAGACCAGGGCGTGGATCGCGCGCAGCTCGCGCCGCAGGGCGGCCAGCCGTTCACTGCCGGAGATGGCTGAGGTCTCGTGGGTGGGAGCGGTCATCGGCCGCCGCCGACTTCCGCCGCCCTGTCGCACGAGCCAGGGACGGTCGGTCCCTGGCCGGGGTGGGCGACGCGGAGACTGCGTCCGGTGTGGTGGAAGAAGACGTCGTCGAGCGTGGGCGGGGTGGCGGACGCGGCGTGCACCGCGATGCCCTGGCCTTCCAGTGCCGCGCACAGGCGTGGGATGAAGGCGCTGCCGTCGGGCGCCCGCAGGCAGATGCCGTTCGCGTCCACGGTGACGACGCGGTCCGACGGCGCCATCTGGCGCACCACCTGTTGTGCCGTCCTGTCGTCGCTGGTGTGCACCGTCACCCGGTCGTCTCCGCTCGCGGTCTTGAGAGCAAAGGGTGTGCCCTGTGCCACCAGGCGGCCGCGGTCGATGATGGCGATGCGGTCGCAGTTCTCCGCCTCGTCCAGATAGTGGGTGGTGACGAAGAGCGTGCTGCCATGCTGGTCGCGCAGTGTGCGCAGATGCTGCCAGACCTGGGCGCGGGCGTGGGGGTCGAGCCCGGTGGTCGGCTCGTCGAGGAACAGCACCCGGGGGGCGTGCAGCAGTCCCCGGGCGATTTCCAGGCGGCGTCGCATGCCGCCCGACAGGGTGCGTACCGGGCAGTGCCGCCGGTCGGTCAGACCGACCATCTCCAGTACCTCGATGGCGCGTCGGCGGGCGTAGCGGCGGCGCAGCCCGTAGAGGCGTGCGTGGATGTGGAGATTCTGGTCGGCTGTCAGATCCGGGTCCATGGCGCTGTGCTGGAAGAGCATGCCGATCTGCCGCCGTACCTGGCGGGGGTGGGTGAGGACGTTCGCGCCGGCCACCGTGGCGCGTCCGGCGGTGGGGCGGGCCAGGGCGCACAGCAGGGCGATGGTGGTGGACTTCCCGGCGCCGTTGGGGCCGAGGAAGGCGAAGGTTTCGCCCTGTGGCACGTCCAGGTCCAGGTCGCGTACGGCGTGGGTGATGGTGCCCCGAGGACCCGGATAGCTCTTGCCCAGCCCGCGAGTGCGGATGGCGTACGCGGGCTCAGAGGGCGTGTGTGCGGCGTGCGGCCTGGTGATGGGGGCTGTCATGAGAACTGCTCGGGTGCGACGGCCGTCACCGGCGTGCAGCTGCCTGTGGTCGGACCCGGTCCGGTCCAGCGGTGACCCGCCACAATCGCGGTGATGGGGGCTGGGTCGGCAGCCTGGCTCGTCTGCCGGTCGGTGCCGGTGCGCCGGCTGAGCGGGGCCGTTTCCTCGGCGGTCGCAGTGGTACGGATGCGTGGGCGCAGGGCCATGGGGCTCATGTCGTCTCGTCAGCCTTACAGGTCGAGGGATACGCGAGTCATCCCGCCGGCGCGCAGCGAGTGGCCGCTCGCAGGGCGGTGGATTTCAGCGCGGTTGTGGAGGTGGCGGTACGCATGCGAAGCGAAGCCGCGGACGGCCGCGTCCGAGACCCGGCCGTCGCACCGGTCGGCGGCTGTTGGCGACAGCCGCCGACCGGATGGTCGTACCAGCGGAACCGCCTAGCAGGTGATGCCCAGGCAGAGGGTTTCCAGGAGCGTCAGGAGCCCCATGCATTGGCAGGTGGCGGCGAACGGCGTTCCGTCGATGTCGACGGGGTCCGTCTCGGGAAGGGCGTGGAGCCGGGCCAGCAGTTCGATGTCCTGGTTTTCCATGGGTTTCTCCTTCTTTGTGCGGAGCGGCGGCAGAGGTTCTGCCGCTCAGGCCGGCAGCTGGACCATCCAGTGCCGGGGTTCGGCGTGGCGGAGCCGGAGAAGGAAGGCCAGAATTCCGGCGGATCCGTCGCTCCAGCTGGTGGACACGTCCCCGTACTCGTTGGGAAAGACCATGTGGCCGTGGCGGTGGGCTCGCTCGGAGAGGATGAGGCGGGCCAGGTCTTCGGCCATGGCGCGGTAGGCGGGCTCCTCCGTGGCCGCGGCCATGTCGAGGAGGAAGTCACCGTTGCCCGCCAGTCCGTGGCACTGGGTGAGAGTGGCACGGGAGGCGTGTTCGGTCACGGCGTGCGTACTGCGGTGGGCGAGGTCACGGAACCGGTCGTCGCCGGTGACCTGCCACAGCTGGATGAGGAAGGTGCCGATGCCCGAGGCGCCGTGGCACCAGTACGGAGCCGTGGGGGCGTCCGTGGCCAGGGTGGGCCAGTGGGCCGCCGCGCCGGTGAGTACGGCGTGGGCCATCAGTTGCTCGCCGGCCTCCACGGCCAGCTCCATGTGCCTGGGGTGCCGTGAGACGAGCGCGGCGGCGAGGAGGAAACAGCCGATGCCGGCCGTTCCGTGGGCGAAGCCGAGGAAGCGTTTGCCGGCCGCCGGGGCCACGGCTTCGGCGGGAACCGCCCAGCTGACTCCGGATCGGTCATGCTGGGCGGCGGCGACCAGCCGATCGGCGGCGTCGACGGCCAGTTCGGCGAAGAGCGGGTCACGGGTGCGGTGCCACAGGTGGAGGGCGGCGAGTCCGCTGCCCGCGGTGCCGTGGGTGATGTCGTGGCTGGCCGTCGACTGTTGTGGTGCCAGGGCCAGGGCAAGTGCGTGGTCGGTGAGCCGACGGTCCTCGACGGCACGTCCGGCGTCGTACAGAGCCCATGCCGTTCCACGGCCTCCGAAATGCAGGCCGGGGCGCGTCGAGTCGGTGTCGGTGCGGCGTGCGATCCAATGGCCCGCGGTGGAGATCAGCTCGGGCAGACGGGGGTCGCCTGTGCGTTCGAAGTACCGCGTCAGTACGGCCAGGACGCCGGCCGCGCCCTGCTGCACGGTGCAGGGGTCGCTCTCCCCGGCCGCAGTGGACACGGGCCACAGCCGTCGATCACTCTCCGGGGTCATCGAGTCGATGAGGTGGTCCACAAGCGGGGCCACCTGATCGTGAGGCTCGTCGTCCCGTGCCGGGCGGGCGGCGGCGCCGTATGACGGTCGCGCCGAGACGGCCTGCCGGAGAGCCTCGCGAGCCCTGGGCGGGTTCCAGCGCTCGGCGGGATCGTCCTTCATCAGCGCGAGGACCATGTCCGCCAGGCCGTGCGGCAGGCGCAGCGGCCCGGCGCAGGTGGTCAGCCAGGTGGTGAGCCGCTGTTCCGCGGCCCTCGTGGCAGGCTCCTCGGGCAGCAGGTTCGGCACCTTCCCGGTCAGGACGAAGCACGCGGTGGCGCCGAGGCTGTAGTAGTCGGCCGTCGGGGATACAGGTGCGTCGGTCAGCCGTTCAGGCGCACTGAACCCCGGGGTCCCCAGGCGGGTCGGCAGAGGGGAGTCGTCCTCCAGGACGGCGAGTTCCAGGTCGATCAGGCGTAGTTCGCCGTCCGGGCGGACCATGACGTTGCCGGGTGTGAAGTCCCTGAGGACGTAGCCGTGGGCGTGAGCCGCCGCGACCAGGTCCACCAGGCGTCCGACCATGGCCAGTGCGTCGGCGCGGTAGCGCTCGCCTCCGACATCGCGGAAGTGCTCGACGACCCAGGTACGCAGGGCGATACCGGGGACCTGCTCCTGGGCCAGGAACAGGTGGCCGCCATGTTCGAAAAGCGCCAGCGGCTGTGGAGCCAGCCCCAGGCCCTTGAGCTTCTCCAGCGTCCGGGCCTCGGTGCGCAGCCAGTCACGGACATCGCGGCCGCGGGCGTCGGCCTCCACGTGCGGCCGTGCCTCCTTGATCACCACGGAGGCGCCCGTGCGGACGTCGGTGCCCCGGTAGACGCCGCCCTTGTTCGTGTGCCGGATCGCCTCCCGCACCGCGAAGCGGCCGCCGATCACCACCGGGCCGCTTGCCGCATCCGCGGTACGCGGCGGCACAGGCACCGCGGCGGGGAACGGGCTGACCGCCCAAGGGGGCGGAGAATACTGGCCGGTGCGTTTGTCCTCCACGGGATTGCCGTCGGGGTCCTCGATGAACCACACCAGCAGGCCGGTGTCCGCCAGCCGCCGTCGGCCGACGAATGAGCCGTACCGGTAATGCACCAGGCTGTGTTCGGCGTAGGGCTGGTCGGACAGGATCCGAGGGCCGGCCAGCCCCGCCGTGGCCCCGTGCAACTCCTGGGCGATCCGGGCGGCGTCGGCGTCGGAACGTGGGTAGACGGTGATGAACTTGCCCGAGCTGCCGCGGGGCGTGGCGCGGGCATTGAGCGCGCTCACCTGGTCGGTCGACCGGGCGAACTTGAACGCCGACTCCTCCCCCAGCAGCACGTCCAGAGCTCTTGCCAGGACCGTCGGCGCGGAGGCGACCGTTGCCGACAGGTGCAGCTTCCAGCCCTGCTCGCGCCGCGGCCCGGACGCCGGCGCGACGTGGGCGACATGGCACCACATCTCGTCCGTGTCGACCCTCCAGCGCCCGCCTGTACCTGCGGCGTGCAGCGCTTCGTCGAGGATGCACTGTAGTCCGGCTTCGGTGGCGTGACTCGTCATGCGTGTCCCCTCTCAACGGCGAGAACCGCTGACGGGGACGTGCCCGACGGCAATGACATTCCAACCACACCCGGTCGGATTCATCCCATCCGGTAAGCGTATAGCCACGTTCTCGCACCGTCGGGAGCGTGCGCCCGGCGCGGGAAGGGGCCCATCTGGGCTGGGTGAGAAGGCCCTTGGGCCCCCAAAGGACGGCCGGTCGAGCACAAAGACGGCCGGTCGAGCACGGCGAAGGAATCACCGGCCGGGACGCTTCTTCGGGAGGTGGGCGACGAGCGGCGGCTCACTCCTCCTGTCTGGTCTGCCCCTGCCCGGTCTGATCATCCTGATCGCCCTGATCGCCCTGATCGCCGGTCGCGGCGCCCGCCGTTCCCGCGGGGGCCGCAGCGCGCGTGTTGATGTACGTGGTCAGCTGCCGTACCTGCCGTTCCAGGCTCTTGACGCGGTCCACGATGTCCTCGGGAAGATTCGGCATCAGAGGGCCTCCATGCCTTCGAGGAAGAGTTCCGCCGTCTCCGCGCGGCCCCGCTCGGGGGCGGTGACCTTGACTCCGATGACGCGGTACGACGCGTCCAGGCCCTCGCTGAACCACACGTCGTGAATGCGCAGCCGGACGGTCGCCCCGAGGAGTGAGGGCGTGGTGTCCGCGTCGAGGCGGACCCGGACGGCGGGGATCACGACCGGCCCGCCGAGCGCGGCGAGTTCGGTGCGGGCCAGCGCGTCGAGTGCGGCCTTGTCGGTGACGTTGCTGTGGTCGGACGTGGTGTCCAGGCGCGGGAAACCGGCGTCGATGAGGGCGTGCGCCACGTGTTCGTCCGAGATGACGGGGCGCTCCGCGCCTTCGGGGGTGCCTCCGCGGGCCCGCGCGGTGGTGCCGCCGCGGGTCGCGTCCCGGGGGAAGGAGTACGTGAGGATGTCACCCGGCAGGTCCAGGACCGTGGTGCCCTCGCCGACCTGGATGCGCGGGACGCCGAACAGCAGCCGTTTGGCGCGCTGGCCGGTCGACGGGTCGCGGTGGACGCTCACGAGATACTCGAAGCCCGGTTCCATGGCGGCCAGTTGCGAGATCGCCTCCTCCACCAGCGTCTCGTCGCCGTCCAGGTACGTCACCGTGCGCCGGGTCCCCGGTGGCGCGGGCGCGAAGCCGACGCCGATGTCACCGCCGGGCACCGCCTGGATGTGCTCCCAGAGACCTCGTACGATGGTCAGGTCGTCGGTGTCCGTGTACGTGAGGCGCCGCCGGATGTGGCGGCGGCCCGCGTACGAGTCGAAGGTGGCGGCCTGGAGGGCGACGGTGACCATGCCCTGCTCGTCCATGGCCGGGGTGAGCGTCCACACGATGCCGCCCCAGCACACCTGGTCGCCGCGTTCGAGGTAGACGGCGGTACGGCCCTCCACGAGCTCCCTGACACGCCGGGCCATCCGCCGGTTGGGCACCGGCAGGGTGGCGCTGAGGGAGCCCGGTTTGCCGATGTAGTCGTCGAACTCCAGGCCCTGCAGGGGAAGGACGTCGATGGGGTCGTTGGTGCGCAGGTCGGCGAAGACGGCGAGGTAGGGGCTGTCCATCGGGGTCAGACCACCGGGTCGACGCGGACGAAGAGGTTGTCGAAGGAGGCCTCGTTACCTGCGGTGCCCGACCTGAAGGCGGCGATGGCGGTGTACGAGGTGCCCGCGGTGAGCGGGCCGAGCGGGAAGTTGCTGCACGTGGAGGCCGAACCGGCCCCGTTGTGGGAGGCCGCCCGGTCGTCGGTGGCGCTGAGCAAGGGGGTGCCGCCCGCCGCGGGACGCACATTCACCGACATGAACGCCTCTTTTCCGCCCGCGCCCCACATATGGGCGCCGATGGCGATGTGCACCCAGCCCGACGCCGGTGCGACGAAGGTGAGGCCGAAGGGGTTGGAGACGACGTCGGTGAGGGTTTCGGTGTAGGTCGCGGAGGTGGTGAACCCACGGTCGGGGGTGTGCTTGAGCATGGCGTTCGGTGTGTACAGCAGCCACCGGGCGCCGTCCCAGCGCTCAAGGCGTCCGTTGACGTCCCGGTACTCGCCGACGTAACCGCCCCGCGCGCCGTGGCCACCCCCGGCGGGCAGGATGCCACCGAGCGCGGCCGTGTAGCGACGCCGGTCGGCGATGGCCGTCGCCCACGTGATGCCCTGCACCGTGGAGGCGCCCGCCCGTACCGACACCTCGTACAGCAGCTCGGCGTTCTTCGGCAGCACGGGCGGCACCGGCGCGCTCGCCGGGGTGCCCTGGACGATCTCCAGGACGGCCTCGTAGCGGCCCGAAGCGTCGTAGTCCGCGTCGTACACCCGCACCACGAGCGCGTCGATGCGCGGCAGCGTCGCATGGCCGTCGGCGAAGAGGAGCTGCGCGTCGGCGTCCACGGTGACCGGGTAGCCGCCCTGCGCGGCCGCGGAGGCACCGGGCACCCACAGCCTGCCGGGGGACAGACGGGCCTGCATGCTGGTGGCCGCGGTGCCGGTCAGCTGGAGCCCGCCCACGGCGCAGCCGCCGCGGGCGGTCAGCGGCCCGAAGGAGGCCATTCCGAGGCTCATGGCGAGCCGGGTGTCCTCCCGGGTCTGTCCGGTGGGCAGATGCCATGCGGAACGTGTCGTCATGGAACTCTCCAAGATCGCCGGTCGATGGGTCGGTCGCTCACCACTCGGCCGAGCGCCAGGCGACGGTGGCCGACGCCAGCGCCACGTCACCGGACTCGGCCCGGAAGGACAGCCGGGAGGCACCGGGAGCCAGGGTGAACAATTCCTCGGGGACACTGCCGACGACCGCGGTGTGGCGGCGTGACGCGGTCCCGTTCAACACCACGGAGCCTTCGGCCGTGTCGACCTCCAGCACATCGCCGGGCGACAGGGGCAGGCGGTACTCCAGCCAGGTGCCGTCGTCGTGGTTGGCCAGGCGCGGGCCGACACACGGCCCGGTGAAGGTGATCAGCGGGTGGGTGGGGGCGCTGCCCGTGTTCTCCACCGTCGCCTCGCCGATGGCACCTGGAGTCCCCCATTTCAACGGCCAGGTCAGCGGCCAGGTCAGGCCCGGCTCCCGGCGCGGAAGACCGATCGTGGCGCGGCGTGCGACGCTCTCGTAGCGCCGCGGGTCCATGGCCTTCCACTGGAGCGTCACCTTGGCGAGCCGGCTCGCGAGGAACTGCCGGTCCGTGGGCACCACGCGCTGGGTGATCCGCGCCTTGACGGCCAGCGTCTCGCCGTACAGGCGCACCGCGAGCCACTCCTCCTCGTCCCGGATCGCGGTGGCGGAGCGCAGCGCGCGCAGGGCGGCGAGGGCCGCTTCGGGACCGCCGTCCGGGTCGGGCGCGAGCCACAGCTGTGCGGTGACGGTGCGGGGCTGCGCCCACTGGGTGCCCGGCCAGCCGCCGTGTCCCGCGGGACGGTTGGCGTCGGACGACTCCAGGCCCGGCAGCTCCTCCCAGCCGGTGAGGCCCTCGGCGGCGACCCAGTAGACGGTGTCGGGGCCGAGCAGCAGCTCCGCCCACTGCACCTGCCCGTCCTTGTTGATCAGCGTCCCGGGCTCGGCGGCGACGACATCCGCCGCGCCGGACACGCCGGGTCCGTACTCCATCCCTGTGGTCATCCGCGTCCCTGTGGTCATCCGCGCCCCGCCCCTGTGGTCATCCGCTCCCCACCCCGCCCCTGGCCTTCATCAGGGCATCAGCCCCTGGCCTTCATCAGGAACATCAGGTCCTCCGCGGTCTGCCGGGCGCTGCCGCCGCGTGCCTCGTAGTAGTTCTCGATCACCACACCGCCGCCGCGCTGCTGCGGCCCCAGCGCGCGGACCGGCCCCGCGCCCGGCCGCGCGCCCCGCGCGAGCAGCGCCTCCAGCCTGTTCAGCGGCAGCACGGCCTCGGCCTGCCCCGCCTCGCCGAGCAGGGCGAGCGTGCCACCGGTGCGCGGCAGCACGATGCCGCCCTGTGCGAGGGTGGGGATCGTCGGGAGGTTGACGCCGAAGGACTTGCCGCCGAAGGGTGGCGGAACCCAGCCCGGGATGGTCACCTTCACCTTGTTGAGCGCCCGGATCGCCGAGTTCACCAGGCCGATCACCGCGTTGATGGGCCCCTTCACGGCGCTCAGTACGCTGTTGAAGACGCCCTTGGTGAAGTTCGCCAGGCCGTTCCAGGCCCGGTGCAGGCCGTCACGTACGGCACGGAACGCGGCCGGGATGCGCTCCCGGAGGAAGTTCAGCGCCGGTCTGATCACCGCCAGGACCGCGCGGATCACGATCGTGATGATGGTCTTGTAGATCGTGAAGTACGTCTTCACGACGGTCCAGATCACCCTCAGGACGACCTGGAAGGCGACCTTGATGCCGTTCCAGGTGGCCGTCACGACCTGCCGGGCCGCCCGCATCGTCGTACCGATCACCTGCCCGATGATCCGGAACGCCGTCCGCACGATGCGCTGCACGGTCTTGGACTGCATCGCCATGTCGATGAGCTTGGTGATCAGTGGGAGCAGCAGCGCCATGATCGCGCCGAAGATGTTCGCCTTCATGGCGGTGTTCAGGCCCTTTTGAGCGGTGGTGACACCCTGGAGGCCCGTCTTCATCCGCCCCATGAGCCCGCCGCCGCGCGTGGCCGACTTCCCGGCTCCGTCCATGGCCCGGTCGGCCTGCCGGGCGCTGCGGGCCGCGGCGTCCGCCTGCGTCTTGACTCCGCGGAAGGAACTGGCCGTGCGGTCGAGCCCGCCCTTGATCCGGCCGACGGCCCGGTCCGCCTGCTGCACGGTCGCCCGCAGCTTGCCGACCCCGGACTCGGCCTGCCCGGCGTTGGTCCGCAGGCCGCGGAAACCGGAGGCGGAGCGGTTGAGGGCTTGTACGAGTGACATGGGCTGTCTCCTGCGGGCTTATGGGCCCGTCATCCGAGGGAGCGGACGAGGCTGTTGATGCGCGCCTCGAGGCGGTTGATCTGGGCGGCCGCTTCGCTGAAGGTTCCGGTGTTGCCGAAGTTGGCGCGCTGGGCGGGCGGCGTGGCAGCGGCCCTGGTCCGGATGGCGGCCATCTGCCTCTTGAGCGCATCGATGTCGTCCCGCATGTCTGCGGGGTCCAGGTTCTTCCGCCAATTCCGCATCATCTCGTACAGGTTCACGTCTTTGCCGTACACGCGGACGTTGCTCTCCAGACCCTTGAACGAGCCGGCCATGAGAGTGATCTCCCCTTTGAGAGCGTTGACTTCGGCGTTGACTCCGGTCAGCGCCTCCTTGTGCCGGGCAGCCTCCACCTCAAGCGGGCCAATGCGCTTGTACTGCTCGTCTTTGGCAGCCTTGATGAGTGCCTTGACCCGTTCCTCGAAGTCCTTCTTGGTGGCCGGGACGGTACCGGCGCCGTCGGGCTGCCTGTCGTGGTGCGAGGTCACGTTTCCTCCTCCCGTCCGTCGTGCGTGGCGCTCGGGTCACGTCAGTCACGTCATCCGAAGAAGCGGGCCAGTTCGGCGGGCCCGGGGGTGCCGGCCGCGGGCGCCCCGTCGGGCGCGGCCCCGTCCGTTCCCGGCCGCGGCACAGGCTGCGGTGCCTCCGGCGCCGCTTCGTCCTCGGCCCGGTTGACCGAGGCGAACATCCAGTTGGCGATGGCCAGGTGGTCGACCACCGCGGCGAGCAAGTGGTCGGTCAGTGACCACTGCGCCACCTCCCCGTCGTGCGCGAGCCGGAACGCGCTGTCCCCCGGCAGGTGCCGGACGAGCACGGCGAGCCGTCGCGACGACAGTTCGCCGCGGTACCAGCCGAGCAGGTCGACGCCGTAGTAGCGCAGCAGGTCCGCCTCCAGCGCCTCGGCGTGCTCCTCCACGAGCGCGCCGAGGCTCAGCCTTCCCCCACGCTCAGCCCTGTCGCCTCGCCATAGGCGTTGAGGACGGCGGCCACGTCCTGGACGCTGACGTCGTGCTCGGCGAACCGCTTGTACTGCTCGTCGCCCATCAACAGGGCAAGGAGCCCGTCCAGGTCGTTGTCGTCCAGGGTGGCGAGGGCCTGGGCGGAGCGGCGCGGGATCTCGGTGGGCAGCGAGAACTTCTCGCCGTCCACCTCGAACTCCCAGTTCAGGCCCAGCGATTCGAGCCGCTGGGCACGGGCGGCGTTGACGTTGAAAGGCGCGGACATGGGGCTCCTAGGTCGAACGGTGGCGGTGGCTGCCACAACGACTCCGCGGCTACTTCGCGAACGCGGGGTCGTTCATCAGCCAGGTGGCGAGCGGCGCTTCGTTGTCCACCGCGAGCGCGGTGAAGGTGAGGCCCAGCTTGACCGACGCGGTGCGGGTGAGCTGGAACTCCTCGGTCTCGGTGACCTGGCCGCGCACGATGACGAAGCGGTACTTGATGGCGTCGCCGTCCGCGAACTCCACCCCGAGCATCCGCTCGTCCATCTTGGGCTCGGCCGCCACCTTGTACGTGTAGAGCTTGGAGCCCTGCGCGGTCTCCTTGACCATGTCACCGCCGAAGAAGAACGGCAGTGTGTCCTCGTTGAGCTGGAGCAGTGCGAACTTCACGGTGAGGTCGCGGTCGGAGTACACGAACCGGGCCGGGCTGACCGACTGCCAGGTGTCCACCGGGTCGATCTTGTCCTTCTTGTTGAACTTGATGCCGTCGGTGCTGGTGTAGCCCAAGTCGCGCCAAGCGGCGTCCCAGACGGCGGTCACGTCGGAGGGCACCGGCGTACCGAGCTGGGCGGTGAGGACGCGTCCCGTACCGGCGACGCGGATCTCGTTCGGGTTCATTCCGGGCATGCTGGCTCCTCTTGGCTCCTCGTGGCCCTTCGTGGCTCCTCCGGGCTGCTTCCCGGCCGCGCCCGGCCGGCGTACTGGCACGTCAGGCCGGGCGGATCGAGAGCCGGGTGGTGGACAGATAGCGGCTGGCGGCCTGCCGGTTGTAGTCGGGCAGCCAGCGCGGCCCGTCCGCCTCGACGGCGTCGGTGACGTAGGCGCTGCCGTACGTGGTGTTGCGCACGGTCAGCAGCGCCGTACGGGCCGCGGTGGCCACGGTGTGGGCCGTCGGCTTGTCGGGGCCGTAGACCTCCAGGTCGATCAGCGGCTGGTCGAGGCGCTCGTCGTCGACCCACACCCCGCCGGCCCGGGACACCAGCACGGCCTTCTGGGTGCCGTCGAATCCCTGGGGAGTACGGTTGTCGACGATGACTCCGGCCAGCTCGGGCCGGCTCTTGAGGTAGTCCACGACGAGGCGTTCGACGTCCGGAAACATGATCGGCGGGTCACTCACACGCAACTCCTTGCGTGGTGCGGGACGCTCATTTTGGCGCTCGCGCGCAGTGGGTGCAATGTGCCTGCAAGGAGATGCGGGGACTGTGTACGGGAACGTGACGCTCCGTCAACTCCCTTGTGATGGTGCGGGTTTGGAGGGAGGGGTGCGCAGACGGAGCGGCGGCTACGGTTTTGTGCAGACCGCCAGGCAGGCAACGGCAGCGTGCATCAGTTGGCCTCGACTGCCGGTGCCGACCGGAGCAGAAACCGACCGCGGAAGTGGCGCTTCCCGGCGGGCAAGAAGTTCGCGATCGTCATGGCCGCGGAGGTCGCCGTGGCCGCCGAGGTCGTGCCAAGCCGCGCACGGCTCCATGGAGTTCGACGCGGGCGGCAAGGACCGACGGCCGGCCCTCCATCACCGTCAAGGCGCCCGCCGTCTACGTGGACGGGGCGGCCGTCGACGGCGTCACCGAAGCCTCTCCCAAGGACCGCCTCCCCGTTGGCCGAGGAAGGCGTCGTCACGGTGGTCGCCATCATCCCCGACGACACCACCTGCGAGCTTGTCATCCCGGTGATCGAGAAAACCCTGGCCGGGCCACCTCGGCAGAGGAAGATGTCGGCGACACGCACCACCCGGAGCAGCTCATCGCACGCACCATGGCGAAACTGGGCGTACCGAACGCATCGCCGCAGGCACTGATCATCCCGCATCGTCGACGCCTGACGCGTCCGCCTCGCCCTCGGCCGGGGCGGACGTGACGTTGTACCCGGGCACGCGGGGACCAGGGGCCTCCCGGCATACCTACTTCAGAAGGCGGAACGGATGAGCGCGCGTTTTGAGGAGATCGACTGGCGCCCGACAGCGATGGGCGACATCAGCCTGCGGCGCCGACGGGACCCGGCATCGGGCGACGACGTGTACGAGGTGAAGCTCGGGGACGAGTTCTTGATGTCCAGCCTCTTCACCGCCGGCGAGATCGCACTCACCCGGCTCGGCCTCGAACCGCTGCCGGACACCGAACTGGACGTCGTGGTGGGCGGCCTCGGTCTCGGATACACCGCGCGGGCGGCGCTGGCCGATCCGCGGGTGCGTTCGTTGACCGTGATCGAGGCTCTCGGCGACGTGATCGGGTGGCACGAGCGCGGAGCCGTACCGCTCGGCGTCGAATTGACGTCGGATGCCCGATGCCGTCTGATCCACGGCGACTTCTTCGGGATGGCCGGTGACGGCGGCGGCCTGGACCCCGAGGACCCGGATCGGCGCTTCCACGCCATCTTGCTCGACATCGACCACTCGCCCCGCCAGGTGCTGCACCCCAGTCACGCAGCGCTGTACCGGCCTGCGGGGCTACGCGCGCTCGCCCGTCGTCTGCGCCCTGACGGCGTCTTTGCTCTGTGGTCGAATGACCCGCCGGACGAGGAGTTCAACGCCGTGCTCGCCGAGGTCTTCGCGACATCGGAGAGCCATGTCGTCGAGTTCCCCAACCCGCTCCAAGGAGGGTCAGCGGCCAACACCGTATACGTGGCGCGGTAGACGTAGGGGGCGGCGTACATCTCCCCTATAGCAGCACCACGACGGCGATGAGGATGAGGAGCAGGGAGAGCCAGAGCATCATTCCGAGGACGCCGATGATGCCGATGACGCTGAGGAAAGTGAGGGCCTGTCGCCGTGCGCTGGGAGAGGGCCTATGACGGGCGGTCCCTGACCCGCGTACGGTCGGCTCGCGCGGCAGGCGCGGCAGGCGCGGATGGCCGCTGCCGCATAGGACGCGAGACGCCGACGGGCCAGGGAGTGGTCCGTCGGCGCCATGTATGTTCCGCCCGTAGTCGCGAGAGGTAACTTGGTAGACAAGGCCTCTGCAGGAGGGCGGTTCGATGCCGTGGTATCTATGGTTGCTCGCCGCCTCGGCACTGGGTGCCGCGGAGTTCTTCACGCTGACGCTGGTCTTCGGATTGCTGGCGGGCGCCGCGCTGGTCGCCGCCGTAGTCGCCGGTGTGGGCATCGGCACGGTCGGCCAGCTTGCGGCCCTTGCGGCAGCAGCGGCAGCCGGGGTCGTCATCATCCGTCCCATCGCACTGCGGCACATGGCACAGCCACCCGTCACACGTGAGGGCAGCGATGCGCTGATCGGTAAGCGGGCCGAGGTCTTGCAGGAGGTCACCGCCACCCGCGGCCTGATCAAACTGTCCGGCGAACACTGGTCCGCCCGCACCCTCGACGAAAGCCATGTGATTCCGGTGGGGAGGCTGGTGGACGTGATGGAGATCGAAGGCGCTACAGCCATCGTCTACCCCCGCGAACTCCTACCATGAACGGCTGACCAGAAGGCAATGGAGGAAGCGTGGACACGGTTGTCATCCTGATTCTCGTGGCGGCGATAGTGGTCGTCTTCCTCGTCACCTCCACTGTCCGGATCGTCCCTCAGGCGCGCCGCTACAACGTCGAGCGGTTCGGCCGATATCGCCGCACGCTGCAACCCGGCCTCAACTTCGTCGTGCCGGTGGCGGACCGCATCAACACCAAACTCGATGTGCGCGAGCAGGTGTACTCGTCCGACCCCAAGCCGGTGATCACTGAGGACAACCTCGTGGTGAACATCGACACCGTGCTCTATTACCAGGTCACTGACCCGCGGGCAGCGGCCTACGAGGTGGCTGACTACCTACAGGCGATCGATCAGCTCACCGTGACCACGCTGCGGAACGTCATCGGCAGCATGGATCTGGAGGGGACGCTCACCTCACGGGAGGAGATCAACGCCCAGCTCCGTGCCGTCCTCGACGATGCCACCGGCAAGTGGGGCATCCGGGTCAACCGCGTCGAGATCAAGGCCATCGATCCACCGCACACCATCAAAGAGGCGATGGAGAAGCAGATGCGGGCCGAGCGTGACAAGCGCGCGGCCATCCTGCACGCCGAGGGGGAGCGGCAAGCCAAGATCCTTACCGCGGAAGGCACGAAGCAGAAGGACATCCTCGAGGCACAGGGCACGCAACAAGCCATGATCCTGCGGGCGGACGGCGAGGCAAAGGCGGTGGAGCGCGTATTCCAGGCCGTCCATCGCAACAATGCCGACCCGAAGATCCTGGCCTACAAGTATCTCGAAACACTTCCGCACTTGGCGAAGAGCGACAACAACACGTTCTGGGTGATCCCGGGAGAGCTGACCGAGGCAGTCCGCACCGTCACCACCGCGTTCGGCGATCACTCAGCGATGGGTCTTCCCGGACCGGCGCGACCTGAGGAACCTGAGGGAACAGGCACCGCCGACGCCGACGACACACCGGGCGAGAGCCGGGCTCCGGAACTCGCAGCAGGCTCAACGGTCCCGCTCGACGCAGCCACCGCTGTTGACCAGGCCGAGAAACAGGCCGCCGCCGCGGTGAACGACGCCAAGGCCGAGGCCGAAGCCGCGAAGTCGCCCCAAATGCCGCGCCGGGGGAAGACGTCCGGCGGCTGAGCCCGGTTCCTGGGTGACCACGTCCTACTCTGTCCTCACCTGGTCGCATTGCTGCCACGGGTGAGCAGCGTGCCCAGTGCCAGCATTCCGCTGCCGAGGCCGAAGTGCGGCCAGTCGTCAGCGGTGTCGAGCGGGACGAAATGGGCGCTGCTGTGGTGGCCGACGAACCCATCTGCCAACACGACGGGGCCGCGGCGGCATGGTCACGGCGCGGCCGTGCCAGAACGCCGCCTCAGTCCTCTTCGGTTCCCGGCGCCCGGCGATCCGGGAATCCGAAGACCGCGCAGGCTTGGAACCCGACGCTCTGACGCTCTACAGCGACCGAAAGCCATCGGTGTAAACCTCGGCCATTTGGTGATTCAGCAATTGCCACGGATCTTGTCGGCGCGTCACGTGGGGTCTGGGCGCGTTGTTCGGGAGCTTGATGACGAAAAGACCGCACTCGGGACCAGGTGAGGAAAGTAATGACCGCTCAGGCAGAGTCGGCCACGCTCGTACCGGTAGAGGGGCATCGCAGCCGAGGGCAGGTGATCGTCTCCTGGATCACCACGACCGATCACAAGAAGATCGGTCACCTGTACCTGATCACCTCGTTCGTGTTCTTTCTGATCGGCGGGGCGCTGGCGATGGCCATCCGGGCGGAGCTGGCCCGTCCGGGGATGCAGTTGCTCTCGACCGAGCAGTACAACCAGTCGTTCACCATGCACGGCACGATCATGCTGCTGCTCTTCGCCACCCCGACCTTCGCCGGCTTCGCCAACGCGATCATGCCGCTGCAGATCGGTTCCCCGGACGTCGCCTTCCCCCGCCTGAACATGCTCTCGTACTGGCTGTTCCTCTTCGGCGGGCTGATCGTCCTCAGCAGCTTCCTCACACCCCAGGGCGCCGCCGACTTCGGCTGGACCGCCTACACACCCCTCAGCGGCGGCGAACGCACCCCGTACATCGGCGGCGACCTGTGGATCATGGGCCTTGCCCTGTCCGGGTTCGGCACCATCCTCGGCGCGGTCAACTTCATCACCACCATCATCTGCATGCGCGCCCCCGGCATGACCATGTTCCGGATGCCGATCTTCACCTGGAACGTGCTGCTCACCTCGGTCCTGGTACTGCTCGCCTTCCCCGTCCTGGCAGCGGCGCTGCTCGCCTTGGAGGCCGACCGGCGCTTCGGCGCGCAGGTCTTCAGCCCCGAGAACGGCGGGGCCATCCTGTGGCAGCACCTGTTCTGGTTCTTCGGCCACCCCGAGGTCTACATCCTCGCGCTGCCGTTCTTCGGCGTGATCACCGAGATCCTGCCGGTGTTCTCCCGCAAGCCGATCTTCGGATACATGGGCCTGGTCGGCGCCACCATCGCGATCACCGGTCTCTCGGTCACGGTGTGGGCGCACCACATGTTCGCCACCGGCGCGGTACTGCTGCCGTTCTTCGCCTTCATGACGTATCTGATCGCTGTGCCCACCGGGGTGAAGTTCTTCAACTGGATCGGCACCATGTGGAAGGGCTCGCTCTCCTTCGAGCCGCCCATGCTGTGGGCGGTCGGCTTCCTGGTGACCTTCCTCTTCGGCGGCCTGACCGGAGTGATCCTCGGCTCTCCGCCCCTGGACTGGCACGTCACCGACAGCTACTTCGTCATCGCCCACTTCCACTACGTGCTCTTCGGCACGATCGTCTTCGCCATGTTCGGCGGCTTCAGCTTCTGGTGGCCGAAGATGACCGGCACCATGCTCGACACCCGCCTGGAGAAGATCCACTTCTGGACGCTGTTCGTCGGCTTCCACACCACCTTCCTCGTCCAGCACTGGCTCGGCGCCGAAGGCATGCCCCGCCGCTACGCCGACTACCTGGATGCCGACGGCTTCACCGCCCTCAACACCATCTCCTCCATCGGAGCCTTCCTGCTCGGCCTGTCCACGCTGCCCTTCCTCTACAACGTCTGGAAGACCGCCAAGTACGGCAAGCGCGTCGACGTCGACGACCCCTGGGGATTCGGGCGTTCCCTGGAGTGGGCCACCTCCTGCCCGCCACCTCGCCACAACTTCCTCACCCTCCCCAAGATCCGCTCCGAATCCCCCGCCTTCGACCTGCATCACCCCGCCGTCGTCCAGCTCGACCAGAAGGAGAACGCCGGCAAGCGCGATGTCATCGACGCCAGCGGGCACGAGGGCGACCGGTCGTGATCGCGGACGGACACGACGTACCGCAAGAACGTCAGGGCGCGACCCTCGCCGAGGAGACCGAGGGCTTCCTCCTCCTCGAAGCCGAACGACAGCGGGCACGGCAGGGAGCGGAGGACCTGTGTGCCCGTCTGCCGTGGCTCACCACCGCGCAGGCGGAGGACCTCACGCACCACTACATCCAGCGAGACCTCGCCCTGACGCATCAGAGACTGCGCAGCACCGCCGACCGGGCCGCACGGCTGCGGCAGGAGTACGAGGCGCGTTACGTCACGCTCAAGCGCACCCTGCTGAGACGGCACGCCACCTGTGCGGCGTGCCTTGTCGCCGCTGCCTCCGCGGCGGGCGCGGTCATGTGTCTGCTGGCCCGGTGAGTCATCGCCCCGGAAGCCGGTAGGCCGCCGAGCACCGCTCGCCCGCGTCTTCGCCGGCGGTCCGTGGAGCGCCCGGGTTCAGCGGAGGCAACCGCGCCGCGCAGGCCGAAGCGGGCGGTCCCACGGGCGATCGTCCGCCGCAGCGCGGCCAGGAAGCCTGTCCCCGCCGGGCCTGCCGTTACCCGGTAGGAGAGCAGGGTCGAGTACTGGTCCCGCGCTCGCCCTGCCCGGGCGGTTGCCGGAGGGTCCCGGCCCGGTCGTGCGTGGTCGCAGATGCCGTGGTTCGATCGTCACGCCCGCCCCGCTCTCTCGGGAAGGCGGCGCGCAGTGCAGAGCCACGGATGATGAACGCGACTCGGATGATGGGCAGCATGCAGACGACCTGCATCACCGCGTACCACGGCGGGCAGACACCCGGGATCAGGTCGACGCCGATGATCGCGATCGGCATGATCACGGCGAGGGCACTCACGCGCTCGAAGGCCCGTCGGGATCCCCGGGAAGCGGAGCCGGTCATCCGGTAGATCAGCACGGCGACTACAGGCAGCAGGACTGCCCGGACCCACATGAACGTGTTCACCATATGACCGCTGCTCGACACCACGATGACCGCCAGGAGGGCGACGGCGCCGAGTGCGCCGTAGACCTTGATGCTGCTCTTCGCCGTGTCGAAGGCTCGTCGGGTGTGGGGATGGTCGTGATGGGCGGCGGAGGGCGGGGTGTGGATGTTGGATTCCATGCTCACCGACGCTACGAAGCGCTCGGTCGACGCGGTATCCGTCTGGACGCACGGGTGGGTGGGGGTAGCCCTACTCCCCGGCTGACCAGGGCGGTAGCGGGCTCCGCGCGGTGCACAGTGGAAGCACCGAACGGAAAGCGAAGGAAGAAACATGAGACAGCTGGGTTCGTGGTCGGCGCGCGCCGGCGTGGGGTTCGTACGGGCGTGCGTCGTGGCGGCCATCAGCATGCTGCTCCCGGCCTTGTGGGCAGCCGCCGTGGCGCTGGGGATCTGGTGGGGGGCGGGAAACCCGTGGTCGTGGGTCGCGCCGATCGTGTTGGTGTGCGGGGGCACGCTCCTCCTGTCCCGCCCGGTCTGCCGGATGGTCCGCTTCCTCGTCACGAAGTGGACGGCCACCGTCATCCCCGCCGGATACCGGGAGGCCGGGCCGGTGACACGGATGTCCACCGGGTACTGGTGGAACGGCTTCAGTTACGAGCGCACCCGCCGCGACGCCCTCTTGGATCAGAAGTGGCGCGTCCGGTGGGGGGATCCCGCCAACTGGCGCGATCTGAGGTTCACGGCGATCGCGCCGCTCACCGCGGGCGTGGTCGCGTCCCTCCCGCCGGCCGGGGTGGCCGTGGCGGTCCTCGGGCTCGGCCGGCCGGAGTCCGCCGCTCGCGTCGTCGGGGCGCTCGGCCTGGTGGTGGCCCTCGCTAGTGCCCCGTATGCGTGGCGGTGTGTCGAGCCGGTGGCCGTCCGCTTCCTACGCCCGTCACCCGCTATGGCGTTGGCGGACCGGGTGGGCGAACTGACCGCCCAGCGTGCGGACGCGACGGTCGCTCAGGCCGCCGAGATCCGCCGGATCGAGCGGGACCTGCACGACGGAGCGCAGGCCCGCCTGGTCGGGCTCGGGCTCTCTTTGGCGACTGCGGAGAAGTTGATGGAAACCGACCCCGACCAGGCCAGGAAGCTGATGAGGGAAGCGCGGGCCGGTGCCACCGCTTCACTGACCGAGCTCCGCGAACTGGTCCAGGGAATCAATCCGCCCGTGCTGAACGACCGCGGGCTCGTCGATGCCGTCCGCGCTCTTGCCCTGGACAGCCCGCTCGAAGCGGGTGTCAGCGCCGACCTTCAGCTCCGCCTGGACCCGCCGATCGAGTCTGCCCTGTACTTCGCCATCGCCGAACTGCTGACCAACGCTGTCAAGCACGCCCGTGCGACACGGGCCCGGATCTCCATCACCCATGACGACACCGGCATCGTCATCGATGTCGAAGACGACGGCCGCGGCGGAGCCGGCGTGCGAGCCGACGGCGGACTTGCGGGGCTGCGTCGTCGGCTCGCGGTCTTCGACGGCACCCTGCAGATCACCAGCCCGGCAGGCGGCCCGACCCGGGTGAGGATGATGGTGCCATGCGAATCGTAGTAGCCGAAGACCTCTACCTCCTGCGTGACGGAATGGTCCGCCTCATCGAGGCGTGCGGGCACCAGGTGGTGGCGACGGCAGCCACCGGACCCGAGACGCTCGAGGCGCTGCTGACGTGGCGGCCGGACGTTGCCGTCATCGACGTCCGCATGCCGCCGGCCCAGTCGGATGAGGGCCTGCGCGCTGCTCTTGCCGCCCGCAGCGAACTGCCCGGACTGCCGGTCCTCATCCTTTCCCAGTACGTCGAGCAGCTGTACGCCCGCGAGCTCCTGGCCGACGGCGCCGGTGGCATTGGCTATTTCCTCAAAGAGAGCGTCTTCGACGCCGATCAGTTCATCGATGCCCTGGAACGCGTCGCCGGGGGCGGGACCGCCATGGACCCAGTCGTCATCGCCAAGTTGCTGTCCAGCGGCTCCTCGAACCGGCGACTCGAAGGACTCACCGAACGCGAACACTCCGTGCTCGGCCTCATGGCCGAAGGACTGTCCAATCAGGCCATCGGCCGGCGGCTCTTCCTCAGCGAAAGCGCCATCAGCAAATACACGACCTCCCTGTTCGGCAAACTCGGCATCACCGATGACGACACCAACAACCGCCGCGTCCTCGCCGTCCTCACCTACCTGAATAACCCCTGACGCCCCTCGGCTCCACCGCAGTCGGCGTTTCGCTCCGCCGTCCCGCTCGGCACGGCGTGACCGTCGACATGCTGAACCCCCTGGATGACGTTCACGGTGAACTGGTTGTGCAGCCGCCCGGCGGCGCGATGGTCGTACTGGAGGTCGATGCCGTCCGGCACCCCCCACGGGCCGTTCGCGGTACAGTCAGGATTGGTATCTGATGGTTCGTCAGGTCAGGGAGGGGCAGTCGCCGTGGCGGAGCTGTGCTTGAACGCGTTGAACTTCTCGCCGTTCGTACGGGCGGCCGGTCCGGGCGGGGCGGGCGGGGCGGCCGTGGATCCGGGCGAACTGTTCGACGCGGTACGGGCGGCGGGGTTCACCGGGGTGGGCCTGGACCTGTTCACCGTGGACGCGTGGGTCGGGCGCGGACACACCCTGGACCGGCTCGCCCGGGACCTGAGCGCGGCCGGGCTGCGCTGCCACGAGATGCTGGGGTTCGTCGTGTCCGACGACGAAGGAAGCACGTACGAAAGCGCACGGCGGACCGCCGAGGCCCTCGCGGCGTTCGGCGCCCCGTACGCGCTCGGCATGGTCACCGCGGCGTCGGGACCGCGGAGCGCAGACCTGTTCGCGCGTTGCGCCGAGTTCATCGCGGACGCGGACGGGATGGCGGCGGTGGAGTTCCTGCCGTTCACGCCCCTCACCACGATCGCCGACGCCCGTGCCCTGGTCCGGCACGCCGGGGCAGCGCGGGCCGGGGTGCTGGTCGACACCTGGCACTTCTTCCAGGGGCCGGACACGTGGGAGGAGCTCTCCGCACTGCCCGCCGAGGAAATCGCCTATGTCCAGTTCAATGACCATCCGGCGATGCTGGGGACCGGCGCCGACTTGTATGACGAGTGCATGATGCGGCGAGTGATGCCGGGCGACGGGGTGTTCGCGCTCGGGGCCTTCCGTGAGGCGCTCGCCGAGAAGGGCTACGCGGGAGTGGTGAGCGTGGAGGTCAATTCCGCGGAGCTCGCGGCACTGGGCCCGGCCGAGTTCGCCCGCCGGGCGTGGGCGGCCACTCGCCGCTACTGGTCCTGAACACCGCTCGCCACACGGTCAGGGAGCACCGGCGCTCGGCGACCTCTCGTCACTCCTCTGCGGGCAGCGGCATCTCGGGCCGGTTCCGGGACAGGAAGGCGCCGTTGTCCGCGAGGAGGAACTGTCCGGTGGTGTGCGCCGCCAGGTCGGACGCCAGGAGCAGCACGAGGCCGGCCAAGTCGCTCGGCTCGGAGAGCGCGCCCAGAGGGATGGACCGTATCAGCGCCCGCCGGTAGTCCTCGGGAAGCCCGGCCTCGACGTCGCGGGTGAGCGTCGTCCCCGGGGCGACGGCGTTGACGCGGATGCCGTGCGGCGCCAGTTCCATGGCGAGCGTCCGCGTCAGATGGTTCACGGCCGCCTTGGCGGCACCGTACACGGCCATGCCGGGCGCGGGCCGGGTGGCCTCGCCCGAGCTGACGTTGATGATCACGCCACCGCGCCGGTGCGCGATCATGGCCCGCGCCTCTGCCTGGCAGGAGTACACCGTCGCGTACAGGTTGTTCGCCACCACGTCCCCGGTGGCGGCGGGCGACCAGGCCACGAACGGGCGCGGGCGGTGTCCGGCCAGCATGCCCACGTTGTTGACGGCGATGTCGAGGCCTCCCAGCTTCCGCACGGTTTCCTCGACCGCCGCCTCGGCCTGCCGTGCGTCGGTGACGTCCGCGGTGACGGCGACGGCGCGGTGACCGGCGGCCACGAGGTCCCGGGCCGTCTCGTCCGCGGCATGCGCCACGATGTCCACGACGGCCACAGCGGCGCCCGCCTCCCCCAGCGCCCGTGCCACGGCCCGGCCGATGCCCGCGCCACCGCCCGTGACCAGGGCGCAGCGCCCATGGAGATGGAGACCGAATGACATCGGGCGGGTCATCAGCCGTCCACCGGGGCGGTGCCGGGAAGCACGAACTCCACGTCCCACGGAGGGCCGGGAATCGCCGCGCTCAGCCGTGCGCGCGCCAGACGGCTCAGGATCTCCTTCGGAACGAGGCACTCCGCGCAGGCTCCCTCCCCCGCGGCGATGGTGAGGACGAGCCGGCGCGTGGCCTCGTCGAGCCGGGTGACCTCCAAGCGGTACCCGTCCGCGGCCAGCGTCCGGGCCAGCGGGTCCAAGGCGGCGGCAACGCCATCGCCGCCGTCGCAGCCGGGGTGTGTCATGGCCGTTGTTGCCCCTCTCACGTCGGTCAGGTCTCGGTCCACAGGCGCAGCGCCTGCTCCGCGCCCTCTTCCGCCATAGCCATCAGCTCGCTGTCCGGGGAGCCGCCGAGCGGGCCTCGGACGGTCATGACCCGGGCCCGGCGCAGCCCGTGCAGCGCGCAGACCTCGCGGGCGAGGTCGGCGAAGGCGCGGGTGGCGAGCAGGACCGTCGGCAGGCCCAGCCGTTCCAGTTCCACGGTGTCGTGCACGCTCCATGAGGTGCATGAGCCGCAGTCGGCTGATCCGGTCAGCACGACGTCGGCCGCGCCGCGCAGCCGCTCGGCGACGTCCGGCTCCATCGGGAGGGCGGCGCTGGTCTTCACGGCCTCCCCCGCGAGTGAGGCCCCGGTGCGCTCGGCGAGCAGCCGGGCGATGGCCGCCATGACGAAACCGGCGTGCGGCTTGCCGTTGTCCAGTACGGCGATGCGGCGGCCGGTGAGCACACCGGTCCCGGGCGCCGGCTCCACGGGCCGGACGCCGACGCGCCCGGCGGGTGACAGGATCTCGATCACGGCGCTCCTTGTGTCTCGGTGGTGACGCGCTCGCTGCCCCTGCGGTGCTCCTGCGGTGCTCCTGCCGTTCTTCCGGTAGTGCTCCCGCGGCCGCCCGGCGGAACGTCTCACCGGTCGCGGGTGGACGTCGGCGCCCGGGAAGGGACGACCGGGACGGTCACACTGCGGGTCAGCCCCCAACTCGGCACGACCAGCGAGTGTTTGCCCGGCCCGCCCGCCACGAGCACCCGGATGTTCTGCGGGCTGCCTGTCATCGGCTGGAGGTCGTCGTCGCCCAGCGCCCGCATCCACGCAGGCCAAAGGACGCTGCCGAAGTGCGCCCGCAGCTCCCCGGCCGGGCGGCGGGCCTTCTCGTACAGGTACGCCTGTACGTCCTGCCGCGACCATCCGGCGGCGGCGATGGTCGCCGCGTGCTCCGGCCCGAGGACGACGAAGAACTCCGCGCTGGAGACCACGGCATTGTTGGAGCCGAGCGTGGCCATGACGCTGGCGGCCTTGGCCAGCAGGGGCGCCGGGCTGCCGCGGGTCTCCATGTCGTGCACATTGTGCGGGTTCTCCATGCCCGCCACCGTGACGGCGCTGGACGCGTCCACGCCGATGGTGTGCGGATAGGCGGGCCATGGGCTCGCGGCGGCGTTCTCCGCCAGGCAGTACGTGTACTTCGCCGGCTGCCCGTGCGTGGCGGCGTCCCCGGAGCCGGCCGTGCCGCCGGCGACGTGCAGCAGCACGAGCCGCATGGCGCGGCCGAGGGTGGCGTTGGCCCGGTTGCCCGGTCCCAGCGTGCCGGTGCCCGCGTTGAAGCCACAGGTACGCACGGCCTCGCCGTGCACGATGACCAGAACGGACACCGGGTGAGTGGTGGAGTTGACGCCGCGCAGGTTGAACTCCGGCGCGGCGATGCCGCGCACGGCCGCGACGAGCAGGGGCATGAGGTCCGGTGTGCATCCGGCCAGCACCGCGTTCACGGCCAGCAGCCGGGGGGTGGCCTCGCCCAGTCGCGGAGGCAGGACGCCGATCACCTCGTCCGGGTCCAGATCGGGGCCGCAACCGGCCAGCATCGCCTCGACACGCGCCGGGGTGGGGGCGGCGACGGGCAGCCCGTCACTCCAGCCGCCTTCGGCGAGGAGCGCGTACAGGGACTCGGGGGATTCATCCACCACGCGCAGCAGTTCACCGGTGGCGGACTCCTCCGCGCCGGCGACCGGGCCGTCCTCCTCGTCAACGACGTGGCTCATACCGCTCGCTCCCTTCCCGGAATCCGCGGCCCGGTACGGGGCTGGAGGCGGTCCGGCGGTGCCGCACACCGTAAACTGACGAGGCGTCAGTTACAACCCTGTCGGCGTACTGGTGAGCCCGTGCGATCGTCGAGTCAACCGACCCCGGCCAGTCGATGTGGCAGTTGTGCAAGCCACAGGTCATCGACGAGGAACTTCAGGACAGGCCTCTTCATCTCCGCACGGTGCGCTGCTGCGCGACTTCAGGGAAGCGGCGGTTCTCTCAGTCCCGCGCTCGCATGCGGGCCTCGTCCGCGTCGGCCGCGGCACAGTGGTAGAGCGTCGGTGAGCCGCCGCCACCGCGGTCGCTGTCGGCGCCGGCGGCAGCACCGTAAGTTCCTGGGTCGACTCGGGCGCAGGCCGACCTCACCCAGGCGCTGATCTTCGACTTCTTCGCGCCCTCCTCGGTGACCAGCGCGAAGCTGACGTCTTCCGTGGCGACGAGTTCCTGGTACTTGGTGAGAGTGAGCGCGTCGCCATGCATGCTGGCGACGGGGAGGAGGGGCACGGCTTCGGCGTAGATGTACGGGGCCGCGGCCATGGTCGTCTCGGTGGACATGGTGTATTTCGCGGCACCGTTGTGCTTCTGGACGTAGGCGAGGAGCTTGCTCTCCGTGGAGGTCAGTGAGGTGCGTGGGTCCTGGGTCACGTTGACCGTGCCCGCCCCGCCGCCCACGCCGCTCCCCCCGCCGATAACCCTGCCCGTCCCTGCCCCCGTCCCGGCGCCCTCGGGGCGCGGGCCGGCCGACGCGTCGAACGCCGATCCCGCGTAACGCTCGTTCAGCACGGACAAGGACCACGCCGTCGGCGCGGCGAACATGGCCACGCATCCGGCGAGCAGTCCGGTGAGCCCGGCCCGGCGGGCGCTGCTGCCGCGCAGGAGGCCGCCGAGGGCCAGGACGGCGATGAGCGTGGCCACGACGACCACGGGGATGAGCCAGGGTGCGAAGTTCGTGTAGTCGGAGGCCAGATGGACCGTCCAGCCGACTTCCGCGGCGATGACGGCGGGCAGCACCCAGGCCCGTCGGCCACCGGGCGCGGCTCGGTGCGCGCGCCACAGGGCGACGGTCCCGGCGGCGGACAGCGCGGCGAGCGGCGGCGCGAGTACGGACAGGTAGGCGGTGTGGAAGAGGTTGTCGATGGCGCTCAGCACACAGGCCGATGTGATCAGCCAGGTGCCCCACATCAGAAAGCCCGCGCGGGTCGGATGGGTGCGGGCGGCCCTGCGGTGCGTCGACAGGCCGATGGCCAGGGCGATCACGGCGAGGGGATACAGCCAGCCGATCTGTGGTGCGAGAGGGTCGCGCAGGAGCTTGAGCCACAGAGAGGTCTCGGAAGGGGGCTTCGGGGGTGCCCAGGTGCCGCCGGGCGTACCGCTGTCCTGTCCCTTCCGGCCCTGCTGTCGCTCTTCGGACGGTGCGCCGTCGGTTCCGCCGGGAGGCGCGCCGGACGGTTGGGCCGTCGAAGGCTGCCGTCCGGCGCCATCCTTCCTCTCGGCGCCCCCCTTCTCCTTGCCGCTCCCGGGCTGCCCCGGCCCGCTGCTCGCGGGCGGGGCCGTCGGCGCGCTCCGTGCACCGTCCTTGTTCCCGCCTCCGTCGTCGGACGCGGACGCTCCGCCGTCGATCAGTCCGGCATGCAGGCGGTTGAAGCCGTTGTAGCCGAAGACCATGGCGGCGGCGCTGTCGTTGGTCGAACCGTCCACGTAGGGGCGGTCGTTCGCCGGAGTGAAGGTCAGCAGCGCCACCCACGACAGCGACACCGACAAGAGCACCACGCCCGCCACGGCCAGTTGCCCGAGGCGCTTCCTCAGCCGCACCGGAGCCGCGACGAGGTAGCCGACGCAGAGTGCGGGGACGATGATCCAGGCCTCCATCATCTTCATCTGGAAGCCGATGCCGATCCACAGGGCGCTCAGCAGCAGCGGCCTCAGCCGCGCGGTGCCGACCGCCTTCTGGTACTGGTCGGCGGCCAGCACGAGGCACATGGTGAGCGAGCCGTCCATCATCGCGTGGCCGAACATCGAGGCCGCGACGGGCGTGACCGTCAGGAGACCCGCGGCGAGCAGTCCGGCGGCGGGCCCCTGCCAGCGGCGCACCACCCGGTACATCACCAGGACGGAGATCACGCCCATAATGCACTGCGGCAGCGTCAGCGCCCAGTCGTGGAAGCCGAAGACCCGCGCCGACAGGGCCTGCGGCCACAGAAAGCCGCCGATCTTGTCCATGGTGAGGGTCGCCGCCGGATCGACGGTGGTGAACAGGAACGCCTTCCAGCTCTCGGACATGCTGCGGGCGGCCAGGGAGTAGTACGGGGCGAGCCCGCTGCTGGTGATGTTCCAGGCGTAGAGCAGTCCGGCGAGGGCGGCGATGCCCAGGAGCGCGGGCCTGGCCCAGGACGGCTGGTCGGGCGGGGAGCGCCAGAACTTCCCACGGCGCCGGGGCGGTTCCACTGCCGGGGACGCGGTCGTGCTGGACGTGCTGGTCAGAGACGTCATGATCGCAGCTGACTCCTTGTTTCCGGCTGTTCCCGGACACGGCCGCCAAGTGGTCGACATCTCGCTTCTACCCGTGCGTGGTTGTCCGGCGCCGGTGACTCCGCGCCGGACAACAAGCTCCGGACAACGACGCCGGACAGTGACGCCGGACAGCGCTCCGCGGGCCGCGGCTTCATCGCGCGCAGGCTCGGGGAGGTGACTGCTGGTACGGATCGTGCAGGTACCTGGCGCGTTCGCGGGCGCTGAGGTCCCTGCGCAGGGAGCGGCATATCCTGCTGAGCGCCTCGTCGGCGCTGAGGAGCACGTTCCACAGCCGCAGCGCGCCGTCGTCGCCGCCGCTGGCGACGGTGCGGCCGTCCGGGCTGAACGCCACCGACCGCACCGGTCCCGCCTGTCCGGGCAACACGACCTTCTGCAGGCCCGTGGACGTGCCCCACAGCCGTACCGTCCCGTCGCGGCCGCCGCTGACCACCGTGCGGCCGTCAGGGCTGAACGCCACTGTCTGTGCGCTGCCCCGGACTCCGGTCAGCCCGGCCCGGGAGCGCCCGGTGTCCGTGTCCCACAGCCGCACCGTGCCGTCGTCGCTGCCACCGGCGACGCTGTTCCCGTCCGGGGCGAACGACACCGACCGGATGGGCGACCTGACTCCGCGGACGCTACGGGCCTTGCCCGTGGCCGTGCTCCACAGGCGCAGAGTGCCGTCGCGTCCACCACTGGCGACCGTACGGCCGTCGGGGCCGAACGCGACCGAGCCCACCGGGCCTCTATGTCCCGTCAGCACATTCCGTTGCTTGCCGCTGGCCGTGCTCCACAGCCGTACGGTTCCGTCGCGGCCACCACTGACGACCGTACGACCGTCCGGACTGAACGCCACCGAGCCCACCCGGTCCTGGTGGCCCCTCAGCACGGCCCGTTGCTCGCCGCTGGTCGAGTCCCACAGCCGTACGGTTCCGTCGCGGCCGCCACTGGCGACCGTACGACCGTCCGGACTGAACGCCACCGACCGCACGGCCCCTTCGTGCCCGTCGAGTGTGACGCGCACCCTGCCGGTCGCCGAAGCCCGCAGCCGTACCGTCCCATCGTCTCCACCACTGGCGACCGTGCGGCCGTCCGGGCTGAACCCCACCGAATTCACGGCAGTCCCGGTCCCGGTCGCCGTGATGCGCGCCTTGCCGGTGGCCACGGCCCACAGCCGTACGGCTCCGTCGCGGCCGCCGCTGACCACCGTGCCGCCGTCCTGGCTGAACGCCACGGACCACACGGCGCCGCCCTGCCCGCTCAGCACGGCACGCCGCGACCCGTTCGCCGCGTCCCACAGCCGCACCGTGCCGTCGCGGCCGCCGCTGACCACTGTGCGGCCGTCCGGGCTGAACCCCACCGACTCGGCATCGCGGCCGTGCTCGGTCAGCGCGATGCGCTCCTTGCCGGTCGCCGGAGTCCACAGCCGCACCGCGCCGTCGCGGCCGCCGCTGGCGACGGTGCGCCCGTCCGGACCGAACGCCACCGCGTTCACGGCGCCCTCGTGTCCGTCGAGTGTGGTGCGCGCCCTGCCGGTGGCCGCGTTCCACAGCCGTACCGTGCCGTCGTGGCCGCCACTCGCGACCGTGCGTCCGTCGGGGCTGAACGCCACCGCGCGCACGTTGCCCTGTTGTGCCGTCAGGGCGTTCCGTTGCTTGCCGGTCGCCGCGTTCCACAGCCGTACCGTGCCGTCGTCCCCGCCGCCGACGACGGTGCGCCCGTCCGGGCTGAACGCGACGGAGTGCACGGTGCCTTGATGGTTCGTCAGTACGTCCTGCTGCTTGCCGGTGGCCGTGTCCCACAGGCGTACGGTTCCGTCGTGTCCGCCGCTCGCCACCGTGCTGCCATCGGGGCTCAACGCCACCGAGGTCACAGTGCCCTTGTGTCCGTGGAGTGTGGTGCGCGCCTTGCCGGTGACCGCGCTCCACAGCCGTACCGTGCCGTCGTGTCCGCCGCTCGCCACCGTGCTGCCGTCCGGGCTGATGGCCACCGACTCCACGTCCCCCTCGTGGCCGGTGAGCCGCAGCTGGAGGGGGCGCGAGGCAGCGGCCAGGAGGCTGGTGGTGGCCTCGGCGGTGGGGCGGATCCGGTAGGCGTAGACGGCCAGGAGCGAGGCCAGGTCGGACTCGTCGGCGAGGAGAATGGACGCCTGGGCGGCGAGCTGCCGGGACAGGGTGCTGCGCTGTTCGGCGACGGCCTCGCGCCGATGGTTCTCGCTGGTGCGGTACTGGTCCCAGGCGATCAGCCCCGACACGAGGGCGATGACGAGCAGCACGGACAAGGTGACGGTGAGCCGGCGCAGGCGCCGCGTGGTGCGGACCGCGGCGCGTCGCTCGCGGTCCCGGGCCGCGCTGCTCGCGGTCAGGAAGTCACGTTCCAGCGCGGTCAGCGTGCTGCCGGGAGCGGCGAAGGACTCCTCGGCCGCCGCCAGCCGCGTGCCGCGGTACAGCGCCCCGGGGTCACGGCCCTCACGGTCCCAGGCGGTGGCCGCCTCGCTCAGCCGCTGGTGCAGCAGCAGCCCCGCCCGGTCCTCGTCGATCCAGTCGCGCAGCCGCGGCCAGGCGTGCAGCAGCGCCTCGTGGGTGAGTTCGACGGTGTCGGTGTCCAGGGTGATCAGCCGGGCGCGGGCCAGCCCGTCCAGGACCGTCTCGATGCCGGCCCGGTCCTCGCTCAGGCAGTCGAGGTCGGCGCGGGCCAGTCGGCGTCTGGTGGCGTCCGTGCCCTCGCCGATCGCGACGAGGCGCAGCAGGACGGCGCGGGCCAGGTGCCGCTGCCCGTCGGCGAGCCCGGCGTGGACCGCCTCGGCGGTCTGGGCCAGGGCGTGCCGGATGCCGCCCGCCGCCTCGTACCCCGACAGGGTGAGGGTGCTGCCACGGCGGCGGCACCAGGTCTCGCGCAGCGCGTGGGAGACCAGGGGCAACACCGTGGTCCTGCCGGTGGCGTCGGCGATCACGCGGGCGAGGAGCGCTCCCTCGACGGTGCAGGCGGCGCGGGCAGCGGGCCGGCTGATCGCCCGGCGCAGCTCGTCGGTGGTCATCGGCCCGACGAGCAACTGGGCGTCCCGCAGCGCCTCGACGAGGTCGGGGTGTTGCGCGCAGCGCGCGTAGAAGTCAGCCCGCACGCCCAGCACGACGCGGGTGCGGCTGTTGGCGGCCTGGGCCGCGGTGAGCAGTGCGGTGATGAAGAGCGTGCGCTCCGTGGCGTCGGCGCAGAGGGTGAACACCTCCTCGAACTGGTCCACCACGAGCAGGAGTTCCGCTTCGGGCGGCCGGTCCGCCAGGGCCTTGAGCACGGTCAGGTGCAGGGCCCGCGGGTCCGCCGCGAGATCCCGGCGCAGGGCGGTGGCCGAGCCGCTGCTGACGGCGGCCAGCCGTGCGGCGCACTCCTCCAGGGGGTGGGCTCCGGGCGCGAACAGGACGGTGGCCCACTCGGCGTGGGGGCCGTCGTGGACGCGCGGCAGCAGGCCCGCCCGCAGCAGCGAGGACTTCCCCGCCCCCGAGGCGCCGAACACGGCGAGGAAGCGCCGGTCGCGGACCCGGCGTACCAGGTCGTCGGTCAGCTGCTCCCGCCCGAAGAACCAGGCGGCGTCCGCCTGCTGGAACGCGGCGAGCCCCACGTAGGGCCCGCGCGGCTCGCGGCTCCCGGCGCCGGGAGCCTCGTCGGCCGCTGCCGTGGCGGCGGCCGCGAGCCGGGCGCCGAGCGCGTGCCACCGCGCCTCCCACGAGGCCACGTCCCCGCCGCAGGCCCGCACATAGGCGAGCGTGACCGGCAGACTCGGCAGTCTGCGGCCGGCCGCCGCGTCGGCCAGCGTCGTCGACGAGTAGTGGGCGTCACGCGCGAGCTGACGGTACGGGGGGCTGCCCGCCTTCTCCCGCAACTGCCGTAGATCCGCCGCGAATGCGATCAGCTCGCCACCGTCGTCCTCCAGCGGACGCTCTCCCCGTGGCACAGCTCCCACCCCCCGGCCCACCGTTGCTCAGAGAGTCATTGTCCAAGCCGGTCCTCCGGAGTCCAGCCACCGGATCCGGACAACCGGAGCGAACTCCCTTACATTTGCCGGACGAAGAGAGCCGAGAAGAGGGGCGCTGCCGAACGTGTCTCAGGCGCAGGTGGTAGTCGTGGACGCCCGGTGGTCACGGTCGGTGGAGGAGTCGGACCACACATGGTCGTGTCCCGAGGGCTACGTCCTCGTGGGCCGCGAGCATCAGGGCGGCCCCGGCGGGAACACCCGGTACCGGTACGGACGTCCGGTCCTCGCCGGGCGCGCGTTGTCCGTGCGTGACGTCCGGTGGAGCCGCCCGTTCACCGAGGGCGACGGCGTCCCCTGTACGGCGCCGGACGGCCACGTCCTGGTGGGCCGGGAGCACATCGGTGATGAGAACGGCACGACCCGCCATCAGTACGCGCGGCTCATGGCGGGGGCGGCGGTCTGCTCGGTGACGCCCGGGGAGTGGTCCGCGGAGCTGACGGAGGCGTGGAGCGTGTACCGGGCGCCGAGCGACGCTGTGCTGATCGGCCGTCAGTGCGTCGGGGTCACGGACGGGGACGGGAAGGCGAAGGCCCGGTATCTGCCCGGGACGGTCGGGGTCCGTCCCTGATCGTGGCGAGTGCGAGGACGTGCCGTCCGGAGTCGGTGAGCAGGGCGGTGCAGAAGGTCCCGGGGTCGTCGGCCAGGGGGCGCGGGGCGGGCAGGCCGGCGCGGGCGGGCGGGGGCGGCCAGTGTTCGGGGACCGGCACCGGCCGACGGAGGCCTCCGTCGCGCAGGCCACGGCCGCGCGCCTTGCCGATCGCCTCCTTCTGGGTCCACAGCCACAGGAACGCCGCGGGCCTCGCGGCCGCCGGGACGCGCGCCAGCCAGTCCGCGGCGGCGGCGTCCAGCCACCGCCCGGCCATGCGCAGGGCGGGGACGGGCCGGACCGCCTCGACGTCCACGCCGACCGGTCCCGTGGTGCCGAGTGCCACGGCCCAGACGCCGCGGCCGTGGCTGATGCTCACGTGCGGCGGTGCGGCGGCGCCGGTCAGGCGGGGGCGGCCGCCCGGTTCGTACGTCAGGCGGAACGCGTCGGCCGGCTCGCCGGTCAGCAGTGACGCGCCGTGGAGCAGGGCGGCATGTGCGGCGGCGCGTGCGTCGCCGGCCGTGGGTCCCCACAGCACGGTGACGTCCGTATGCGCCGCGTCCGCACGCGCCACGCCCGCATGCGCCACCCCCGCACGCGCCACGCCGGTCTCAGGCTTCCCGGTGGATGTGTTCCAGCGCCTTGACCGCGTTCTCCGCTCCGTTCTCTCCCTTGAGGCTCTGCGCCAGGCGGCGGGTGTTGGCGGCGATCTCCGGGTCGTTGATCGTGTGCCGCACCGCCTCGACGAGTCCGTCCACGGTGAGGTCGTCGTACGGGATGGGCGCCGGTGCGACCCCGAGATCGCGCAGGAGGTTGCCCCACATCAGCTGTTCCTTGTGGAAGGGGCAGGCCATCTGGGGGATGCCGGCCTCCAGAGCCGCGTTGAGGGTGCCCGGTCCCCCGGCGTGCACGGCCGCGCGGACCCGGGGGAACAGCCAGTCGTAGGGAACGTCGCTCTCCACCAGGACGTCGGCGGGCGGATCGGTGATGCTGATGCCGCCCCAGCCGGTGACGATCACGGCACGCACACCCGTGCGGCGCACCACGTCCAGCACCAGGTGTCCGGTCTGCTCCGGGTCGCCGTGCGAGAGGCTGCCGAAGCCGAAGAAGACTGGTGGCTCGCCCGCCTCCAGGAAGCGGAGCAGCTCCGCCGACGGCCGCTGATTGGCGGGCAGGGACCAGAAGCCGGTGGTGTGGACCCGGTCGGGCCACTCCGGGGCCGGTTCGAGGACGTGCGGGCTGAAGCCGTGCAGGACCGGGTTGGGCCGGCCGTCGGGGCGGTGCCGGAAGTCCAGGTAGTCGTCGCGGGGCGGCAGCTCCAGGGTCTCCGTACGCCATGTGGAGATCATCTCCGCCAGCAGCGGGTTGAGGGGAGCGCTGCCGGCCCGGGCGTGCTGCTCCAGGTTGTCCGGCCTGGCCTCCAGCGAGCCGAGCTGGGGAGGGTAGCGGCGGGACGGCACGAGGTTGGGGTGGAGCGTGGCGAGCACGCTCGGGATGCCCAGCTTCTCGGCCATCTGGTGCATGACCTGGCGTGAGTGGTGCGAGTGGACCAGCAGGTCGGCTCCGCCGCGTGCCGCGTCCCAGAGCTGCCGGAGCAGCACGGGATACGTCTTGGGCATGAATTCGCGGAATATCGCCTCGCGGGCCTTTCGGTACTCTTCGGATTCCGGATCCGTGGTGAGGAGCAGTTTACGGACGTCCGGCCGCTGGAGCAGCTTCACACCCTCGTCGGTCACCGGGGCGAACCGCACACCGTACGACTCCGCGAAGGGTTCGAAAATGCTCGGCCCGACGAGGGTTGCGGTATGCCCGGCGTTGTTGAGCGCGTGGGCGACGGCCAGATAGGGCTGCAGATCGCCACGCGTGCCATGGGAATAGATGAGCACCTTCACCCCGGCGACATTAGGGGTGCGGGACCGTGCCCGGCTGGACGCCTCCTGCACGCGGGAAGCTGCCTCTTGTCAGTGCCGGGGCGGTCGATGAGCATGACCGTGATCCACGTCGTCCAGCAGCGGAGGAGACCGCTATGAAGGCTCTGGTGTACTGCCACGGAAGCCGGGGGGACGTACAGCCGTATCTGGCCCTGGCCCATGCCCTGAATCGGGCCGGGCACTCCGCGACCCTGGTGGCGCCGAGGCTCTTCGCTCCTTTCGCCGCCGCGTACGACGTGGATTTCGCCGGCCTCGACGACTGGTCCATCACGCTGTGGCGCAGGCCCGAGGTGCGCGAGCTGCGCTGGACGAGCGACCGGCGGACGCCGGAGACGGAGCGTCGGCGGGCCGCCCTGAAGCAGGAGGCGGTGGACCGCTATCCGATCATTCTCAATGATATGTGGGAGGCGGCTGCCGACGGCGCCGACATCATCATCCACTCGCAGGCGTCACGCGAACAGATAGCCCAGATCGCGGAGAAGCTGGGAATCCCGAACGTGTTCGCGGTGCTTTACCCGAACTTCGTGGTCTCTCGTCAGTATCCGGCGTTCGGGCGGCTGTCGGACGTCTTCAGTGACCAGCCGGACGAGAGCGGGGCGGACCCGTACAGCTACATTCCGCCGCAGCTGATCGCGATGATCGAGCGCTGGCGGTCCGAGACGCTCGGGCTGCCGCCCCGCGACGGTTTCCTCGACTTCCGGTACCGGGCCGACGGCAGCCCCACCCCGGTGCTGCACATCTTCAGCCCGCACGTGATCACGCCCGCCGACGACTGGACCGACACCGTGCACACCGAGGGTTTCTGGCATCTGCCGGCGGCTCCCGGCTGGCAGCCGCCGGCCGATCTGGTGCGGTTCCTGGAGGCGGGCGAGAAGCCCGTGTTCGTGGGGTTCGGCAGCACCCTGAGCCCCGATCCGCAGGCCACGGCCAGGGTCGTCCTCGAAGGTGTCCGGCAGTCCGGGCAGCGGGCCGTGGTCGTGGAGGGCTGGGGTGGCATCCAGGTCTCCGACTACGCGGACGACATCCTCACCGTCCAGGACGTGCCCTACGCGTGGCTGCTGCCGCAGGTGCGCGCGGTGGTCCACGCGGGCGGGCCCGGCACGTACAACGACGCGCTGCGCGCCGGAATCCCCCAGGTCATCTGCCCGTTCGAGACGAACCAGCGGATGTGGGGCGAGCACCTCAACCGGCTCGGGGTGGCCCCGCCGCCCGTCATGCAGCGCGACCTCACCCCCGAGGGGCTCGCCGCGGACATCCGGCACGCGGTGACGGACCCGGGGATCGCGGCCGCCGCCGCCCGCTTCGGCGCGCTGCTCGGCGCGGAGGACGGGCTTTCGGCGGCGGTCCGGGTCCTGGAGAAGGTGCACGCCGAGGGAGTGTCACGTCCATGAGACCACCGTGCCGTCGTCGATGAACCCGAAGATGCCCGCCAGTGAGGTGCGCCTGCTGCCGGGGTCGGAGTTGGGCTCGACGGCGTGCACATGGGAGCCGTTGAAGACGTAGACGTCTCCCGGGTGGACGTCGATCCGCCGGCATTCGATGCCGTCCAGGGTCCGGGTCGGATAGGGGGAGCCCGTGTGGTGCAGGCCCATGCGCCGCTTGGAGGCGTCGTCCGGCTGGATGTTCCACACCAGCAGCCGGCCGCCGTCGCCGTTCTCCAGGCAGATGTTGAGGGCGCAGATCTCGTGGTCGACCACCCGCTGGATCTCGAAGTCCGCCTGCTGGGGCTCGGTGCACTGGGAGCGGTCCTCGTGCGGGTCAAGGGCGTAGGTGCCGTCGCCGTGCCAGGAGCGCAGCAGGCCGCGGGAGGCGGGGCGTCCGCGGTGGCGGGCCAGGCGCACGTCCACGCCCTCGGGCGCCAGCTCCTGAACCAGGCCCGTGTAGAAGGTGGTCAGCGGGTCGTCGGGCAGGTCGAGCACCTTGTCGAGGGCCGCGGCGGCCTGCTCGGACTCGTCCAGGTAGTGCTCGGTCGTCTTGTGGTAGTGGTACGCGCCGAGGTGGTAGCTGGGGGCCTCGGTGCTGCGTCGCCCCCGGTCCGGGCTGTCCCAGAACCGGGCGGCGAGTTCGGCGCAGACGTTCCGCGCGACCATGCCCCGGAAGATGACACCCGCGCGGCGGCCGCGCAGGACGTCGACGACCGGGCCGGGGCGGTACTCGCGGTGCTCGGGGAAGCTGAAGTAGTCGGCGTCGCCGCTCCAGCCGGTGACCGTGCGGCTCGGCGGGGCCTGGACCGCCCCTTTCCCGGTCCCGGTCATCGCCCGCCCATCTGCTCGACGAGGCTCTTGGGCCGCATGTCGGTCCAGTGCTCCTCGATGTAGTCGAGGCAGGCCTGGCGGCCGTCCTCCGGGTGGGCGACCGTCCAGCCGGCCGGCACCTCCGCGAAGACCGGCCAGAGCGAGTGCTGGCCCTCGTGATTGACCAGCACAACATACCGGCCGTCAGGATTCTCGAACGGATTCGTCATGCGGGCACTCCCTTGGGTCTGTGTTCCGAAATCACCAGAGTCATGGAATTCGAATGGTGCACGACACGCGTGCGGAACTGCTGTACCCGACCTGTACGTGAAACTGCCGTCGCAATCCATTGGCTCTTCTGCCAACATAACGCTCTGGTACGGGCGTTGGCGTTCTGCGTGAAATGAACGGGCGAATATACAGGGGAGCGTTGTGAAGCTGAACACAGGCGATCTCGCGATATTCGGTGGAGTGCACGCGTTTCTGCGGCCGTTGTATGTCGGCTCCCCCAACACGGTCGACCGGGACCGGCTGTTCGACCGCCTCAATTGGGCGCTGGACAACCAGTGGCTCTCCAACAGCGGTCCGCTGGCCGTGGAGTTCGAGGCCAGGACCGCCGAGCTGGCCGGTGTACGCAACTCCGTCGCGACCTGCAACGCGACGGTCGCGCTCCAGATGCTCTGCCACGCGCTGGAGCTCAGCGGTGAGGTGATCATGCCCTCGCTCACGTTCGCCGCGACCGCGCACGCCACGCGCTGGGTCGGCCTCGACCCGGTGTTCGTGGACGTCGACCCGCTGACCGGTCAGCTGGATCCCGCCCTCGTGTCCGCGGCGGTCGGCCCGCTCACCTCGGCGATCCTCGGCGTGCACCTGTGGGGCCGGACGTGCCCGGCCCCGGAGCTGGAGAAGGTCGCCGTCGACCACGGGCTTCCGCTGTTCTTCGACGCGGCGCACGCCATCGGCTGCACCCTCGGCGGACGGCCGGTCGCCTCCTTCGGCGGCGCGTCGGTCTTCTCCTTCCATCCGACCAAGGTGGTGGCGGGGTTCGAGGGCGGCGCGATCGTCACCGACGACGACACCCTGGCCGGGCGGCTGCGCAGTCTGCGCAACTTCGGCCTGGGCCCGGGGGGAGGCAGTCCGGCGGGCGGCACCAACGGCAAGATGAGCGAGGCCGCCGCGGCCATGGCGCTGACCTCGCTCGACGGATTCGACCGGGCCGTCGCCCACAACCGGTCGAACTTCGACGCCTATGCCATAGGCCTCGACGAGATCCCCGGGGTGCGGTTGTTGCCGCACGACGCGTCGGAGTCACGCAACTACCAGTACGTGATCATCGAGATCGACGAGTCCATGACGGGCGTCGACCGGGACCTCGTCCTGGAGATCCTGCAGGCCGAGCACATCATGGCGAAGCCGTACTTCTCCCCCGCCTGCCATGAACTGGAGCCCTACCGGTCCGGCCGCGCCTTCCGGCTCCCGCACACCGAACGGCTCGCCCGGTGCGTGCTGGCCCTGCCCACCGGTTCGGCCGTCTCCCGCGAGAGCATCCGCAGGATCTGCGACGTACTGCGGCTCGTCGTCTCCCGCAGCGATGAAGTGACCTCCCGTTGGCAGCAGATGAAGGGACGAGCCACATGACGTCGGCACTCGATCGGCGGACCGGGGCGGTGGCGCACTGCGCGGTCCCCGGACACGACCCGGACACGGCGGCGGCCGCCGTGCGGCACCTGCTGGCGGAGCGCCGCCACTGCCCGCCGGACGAGGCGGACACCGCCGCCGGCCGGCTCGTCGACCTGGCCCGGCACTACGGCAACCGGCCGTTCACACCACTGGACGAGGTGCGGCGGGAACTGGCCCTGGACACCAACCGCTTCCGGCGGCTCCTCGACCTCTTCGGGCGGCTTCCCGAACTGCGGGACGCGGTGATCGCGGGCCCGTCCGGGCAGTACTGGTCCAACACCGTGCTGCCGCTCGAGGGGCGCGGAGTGTTCGACGCGGTCCTGGAGGGCAGGCCCGCCTACCCGCACATCGTGGGCCTGTACCCGGGGCCCAGCTGCATGTTCCGCTGCCACTTCTGCGTACGGGTGACGGGTGCGCGCTATCCGGCGTCCGCGCTGGCGGACGGCAACGCGGCGCTGGCCTCGGTCATCGACGAACTGCCCACCGGCTCCCCCGAGTCCCTGTACGTCTCCGGTGGCCTGGAGCCCCTTACCAATCCCGGGCTCGGTGACCTGGTGCGGCGGGCCGCGGGGCGCGGCTTCCCCATGACGCTGTACACCAACTCCTTCGCCCTCACCGAGCAGACGCTGGAGCGCCAGCCGGGACTGTGGGACCTCGGCGCCGTCCGCACCTCGCTGTACGGGGTGTCGGACGAGGAGTACGAGGCCACCACCGGCAAGCGGCGGGCCTTCGGCCGGGTGCGGGCCAACCTGCTGGCGTTCCAGCGACTGCGGGCCGAGCGCGAGGCGCCCGTGCGGCTGGGGCTGAACCACATCATCCTGCCGGGGCGCGCCGGGCGGCTGCTCGATGTGCTCGACTTCGTCGCCGAGCTGGACGCCGCCGCGCCGGGTAGGCCCGTGGACTTCCTGAACCTGCGCGAGGACTACAGCGCACGTCCGGACGGGGCGCTCTCGGCGGCCGAGCGCACCGAACTCCAGGAGATCCTGCTCGCCTTCGAGGAGAAGGCCCGGCGGCTGACCCCCACGCTGCGGGTCGACTACGGCTACGCCCTGCACGCCCTCAAGTCGGGCACCGAGGCGGAGCTGGTGCGTATCCGGCCCCGGACGATGCGGCCGCGGGCGCATCCGCAGATCGCGGTCCAGGTCGACGTGCTGGGCGACGTGTACCTGTACCGCGAGGCGGGCTTCCCTGGCCTGGAGGGCGCCGACCGCTACATCGCCGGACGGGTGGGGCCGGGCCGTTCACTGCTCGACGTGGTCGAGGGCTTCGTCAGGGCCCGCGCCTCGGTGGCCCCCCGGCCCGGTGACGAGTACTTCATGGACGGCTTCGACCAGGTGGTCACGGCGCGGCTGAACCAGCTGGAGGCCGACATCGCCGCGGGCTGGGCGGCGCACCGCGGGCTGCTGCGCTGACGGAGACGGGGCTCAGGTGCCGGTCAGCCGCTGGACGACCGGCACGAACTCCTCCCACCGTGCCGCGGGCAGCACCCAGTAGCTGATCCCGAACCGCTCGCGGCGCTCGTACAGCCGCGCGCAGATCTCGTCGACGGTGCCCGCCAGGACCACGGGCGAGTCGAGGACCTCGCCGGGCGGCAGGCCGAACCGGGGGGCCAGCTCGCGCGCGGCGTACTCCTGGGAGTCGGTGACGACCGCGGCGTCGATGAGCAGGCACTGCAGCTCCGGGACCGAGGTCCGGCCGGACGAGGCCGCGAACTCCCGTACCCAGCGCACCCGTTCGTCGAACCGCTCGGCGCGGGCGTTGTCGCCGAGCGGCTTGTCGCGGCGGCCGGCGGAGAGCCGCGCGGTCAGCGACACGATGTCCGCGTGCTCCACGGCGGTCCGCAGCATCCGGGGGCCGCCCCCTCCCATGACCCAGGCGGCCGGGCCCGGCCGTGGCGCGCCGATCGCGTCGACGGCCGAGCGGTGGCGTCCCTCGTACGAGACGGCCCCCTTCTCCCAGAGTTCCTTGAGGATGTGCGCGGTCTCCGCCAGGTGTTCGATGCGGATGCCGGGAGGGGCCATGGGGAGGCCGGCGCGGGCGAAGTCGGGGGGATACCAGCCGGCGCCGAGGCCGATCTCCAGGCGGCCGGGTGCCGCCTGGTCGAGCGTGGCCAGGTCCTTGAAGAGCACGGCGGGGTGCCTCAGGTCGGCGGCGAGCATCAGCGTGCCGAGGGCGATCCGTGAGGTCCAGCCGGCCGCGAGGGCCAGGGAGACCACGGGCGACCAGCGCTCGTCCAGGTGGTCGGGGACGAGCAGGGACGCGTATCCGGCCTCCTCGGCGCCCACCGCGAGCGTGCGCAGGGCGTCGATGCCGGAGAGCGCACCCACGTACACCCCGAACCGGAACGGGTGACGCCCGGCCGGTGGGCCGCCGTTCACGGCATGCCCGTCAGGCCGGGGCCCGGGGCGTTCACGAGGACCGCGGTGTTGCCCGCCGCGTGCCGGTTCTCGTACACCTGCTGATGGGCGCGGCCGATCTCCTCGAAGGGCACGGTCTCGCTCAGGCAGGGGTCGACGCGTCCGGACGCCACCAGGTCGATGATCGCCCGGGTCTCGCGCACGTTGGCCGCGTGCGAGCCCTGGAGCCGCTTCTGGAACATCCACAGGAACCGCAGGTCGATATGGCCGAGGTAGCCGCTTGTGCCCGCGCAGGTCACCACCATGCCGGCGTTGTCGCAGACATACACGGACGTGGCGAGGGTGTCCCTGCCCGGGTGTTCGAGGACGATGCGCGGTGACCTGCGCTCGCCGAGCACCTCCCAGACGCGCCGGCCGAAGGCGCGCGCGCTGTCCAGCCACGCGCCGTACGCCGCGGTGTCGTCGGGGTCGGGCAGGCCGCCCCAGTGGGTGAACTCGCGGCGGTTGACCACGCCGTGGGCGCCGAGCCGCATGCAGTGGTCCGCCTTGGCGTCGTCGGAGACGACCGCGACGGGGATTCCGCCGAAGTGGTCGACGATCTGGATGGCCATCGATCCGAGGCCGCCGGAGCCGCCCCAGATCAGCACCGGATCACCGGGCCGCACGTGGTGCGGGTGCCAGCCGGTCAGCATGCGGTACGAGGTGGAGCCGCCGCCGAGGAAGCAGCCGGCCTCCTCCCAGGTCAGCCGGGGTGGCTTGGGGTGGCACTGGTACTCGTCGACGACCGTGAACTGGGCGAAGGAGCCGTGGTTGAGTTCGTAGCCCCAGGCGCGCTGCGAGCGGGACGCGGTGGGGTCGGTGCCGAGCCGGATGTCGGGGGCGGACTCGTCCCAGCGGACCCCGCCCACGATCACCTGGTCGCCGACGCGGTGCTGGGTGACGCCCTCGCCGACCGCCCACACGACTCCGGCGCCTTCGGAGCCCGCGATGTGGAAGTCGTGCGGGTCGCCCTGCTTGCGGCGGGCCGCGATGACGTCGGCGGGCGCGCCGAGCGCGGCCCACACGCCGTTGTAGTTGACCCCGGCCGACATCACCAGGAGCAGGATCTGGCCCCGGCCGACCGGCGGCACCTCGGTCTGCTCGATGCGGATGGCGTCGGCGGGCTCGCCGTAGCGCTCCTGGCGGATCATGGCCGCGTGCATGTACCGCGGCACCTCTCCCAGCGGCGGTATCTCACCGATCTCGTAGATGTCCTGGCCCATCAGCGGTCCGTTCCCTTCTCGGTGCGCCGCAGCCGCGCGGTGACGATCCGCCCGATCTCGGCGAGCGGCTCGGGGTCCATCATGTGTTCGTGGGCGCAGCGCACCGTGTGGGCGTGCACCCGTCCTTCGACGTACGGCTGCCAGCGCTCGGCGCGGCTGAGGGCGTCGGCGCCGTCGGGCAGGGCCGCGAAGAGCAGCGCGTCGCCGCGGAACGTGCGCGGGACGAACGCGTGCCGCAGGTCGACGTGGTCCTCGAAGGCTTCGAGGACCGTGTCGAGCCGGTCGGCGAGCAACTCCATGAGCGGGTTGCCGAGGGCGCGCAGCGCCTCGGCCGCCTCCTCCCGGGTGACGGGTTCGGTGCCGGGTGAGGAGGGCGCCGCGTGGGTCACTTCCAGCAGGGCGCGCAGCAGTTCGCCGCCGTCGCCCGCCGCCGTGGGCGGCTCGGTGTCCGTCTCGACGGGGTAGGCGTCGAGGAGGGCGAGCGTGGCGACCTCGTCGCCGTCGTCCTGGAGGCGGGCGGCCACGGCGTGGGCGACCAGGCCGCCGAAGGACCAGCCGAGCAGGTGGTAGGGGCCGGTGGGCCGTACCTTCCTGATCTGTTCGACGAAGTCGGCGGCGATCTCCTCGATGCCGGTGGGCCGGTAGCCGGGTGTGCTGTAGGCACGGGCCTGGAGTCCGTACACCGGGTGCTCGGGCGGCAGGTGCCGAAGGAGTCCGGCGTACCGCCAGCTCAGTCCGCCGCCGGCGTGGAAGCAGAAGACCGGGGCCTGCTCGCCGGTGGTGCGCAGGGGGAGCAGTACCTCCAGGCCGCCGTTCTCGTCGGGGCCGGTGTCCGGCTCCAGGCGGCGTGCCAGTGCCGCGACGGTGGGCGCGGTGAACAGCGCCTGCACGCTCAGTGCGGATCCGAGGGTGGCGCGGATGCGGCTGACGAGCGCCGCGGCGGTCAGCGAGTTGCCGCCCAGCATGAAGAAGTCGTCGTCGAGGCCGACCTCGGGCACGCCGAGCGCGTCGGCGAACAGAGCGCACAGCACCTCTTCCTGCGGGGTGCGCGGCGGGCGGGTGTGCTCGGCGCGGTGGTCGGGCGCGGGCAGCGCGCCGCGGTCCAGTTTGGTGTTGTCGGTCAGCGGCAGCCGGTCGAGGACGACGAAGGCGGAGGGCACCATGAACTCCGGCAGCACACAGGCCAGCCGCTCCCGCAGTGCGGCCAGGTCGGGGGCCGGTGAGCCGGCGTCCGGCACCACGTACGCGACCAGGCGCTTGTCGCCCGGACGGTCCTCACGGACCAGCGCGACCGCCTGGCCGATCCCGGGGTGGCCGGTGACGGCCATCTCCACCTCGCGCAGCTCCACCCGGAAGCCGCGCAGCTTGACCTGTTCGTCGGCGCGCCCGGCGAACTCCATGAGCCCGTCCGCGCGCCGGCGGACGAGGTCGCCGGTGCGGTACATGCGGGTTCCGGGCGGGCCGTAGAGGTCGGCGACGAAACGCTCGGCCGTCATGGCCGGGTTGTTCTCGTAGCCGCGCGACACCCCGGAGCCCGCCAGGTACAGCTCGCCGACGACGCCCACCGGCACGGGTTCGAGGCCCGGGCTCAGGACGTAGGCCCGGGTGCCGTCCAGTGGGCGGCCGATGGGCACGCTCTCCGGGACCGGGTCGCCCGCGCGCATCGAGTGGCGGGTGGAGAACACCGTGGTCTCGGTCGGCCCGTACCCGGCGGTGACCACCGTGTCGGGGCAGGCGCGCAGTGCTCTGCGCACCGCGTCCGCGGGGACCACGTCGCCGCCGGTGCGCACCTCGCTCAGGCCCGCGAAGCACTCCGGGTGTTCCTCGGCGAGCAGCCGGAACAGGCCGCCGGAGGCCCACAGTCCGGTGACGCGCTCCTCGACGACGAGGCTCGCGAGGGCGTCCAGGTCGAGCTTGCCCGGCGGGGCGACGACGATCTCGCCGTGGTCGAGCAGCGGCACCCACCACTCCAGGGTGGAGGCGTCCCAGGCGTGCGGGGAGTGGAAGAGCACCTTGCGGCGGCTGTCGAGGTCCCACCAGCGGTCCGCGGCGAGCTCCACCACGTTCTGGTGGGTGACGGCGACGCCCTTGGGGGTGCCGGTGGATCCGGAGGTGTAGATGACGTAGGCCAGTTGGTCGGGTGCCACCTCGACGTGCGGCGCGGTGACGTCCTGGCCGGGCAGCCGGGGGTCGGCGTCGACCGCGACGACCCGTACCCCCGCGTCGGGCGAGGCGGTCCACGCGGGCGTGAGGTGCTCGTGGGTGAGCAGGACGGGTGCGGTGGTCTCGGAGACGAGCAGTCGCTGGCGTCGCTCCGGGGTGTCGGTCTCCAGTGGTACGTACACGGCGCCGGCCTTGAGGACGGCGAGGACGGCGACGACGAGGTCGACGCCCCGGTCGAGGAGCACCGCCACGCGGGTCTCGCGGCCCACCCCCAGCTCGCCGAGGAGCCGTGCGAGCCGGTTGGCGCGCTCGTCCAGCTCGCGGTAGGTGAGGTGCTGGTCGCGGTGGCGGATCGCCGTGTGGTCGGGTCCTTGGGCCACGGCGTCGGCGAACCGGCCGTGGATCGTGGCGGGTTGGGCGGCGGCCCGCGTGAACGCGTCGCCGTTCCAGCCGTCCAGGAGCTGTCGCCGCTCGGCCGGGTCGAGGACGTCGATCCTGGCGACGGGCTGCCGCGGGTCGCCGATCACTTGTTCAAGGACGCGTACGAGGCGGTCCAGGAGTTCCTGGGCCCGCTCGGCGGTGAGGAGTTCTGGCCGGTACTCCAGGCGCAGCCGCAGTCCTGTCGGTGTCATGTTGGCGATCAGGGCGAGCGGGTAGTGCGCCGCCGCGCGGCCCTCCTTGGCCTTGGCGGTCAGTGCGGTGTCCGTCGACTGTCCGGAGGTGGCGGCGGGGAAGTTCTCGTAGACCACCAGCGCGTCGAAGAGTTCGCCGACGCCGGCCAGTTGCTGGATGCGGGCGAGACCGAGCTGGTGGTGGGCGCTGAGCGCGGTCTGCTCGTGCTGGACGCGGGCCGTCAGCTCCTGCCAGGTCTCGCCGAGCCGCAGCCGGACCCGGACGGGGATGGTGTTGATGAACAGGCCGAGCATGGACTCGATGCCGGGTATCTCCGGCGGGCGGCCGGAGACGGTGGTGCCGAAGACGATGTCGTCGCGGCCGAGGAGCCGGCCGGCCAGCACCGCCCACGCCCCTTGCAGGAACGTGTTGACGGTGGTCGCCGACCGTGCCGCCTGCTCCTGGAGCGCCGTGGTGAGCGGGGCGGGCAGGTCGCGGGTGACGTTGCGGGGCATCTCGGTCGGCGGGCCCGGTTCGGCGCCGGCCAGGAGCGTGGGCTCGGAGACGCCGGCGAGGGCCTCGCTCCAGGCCGCCTCGGTCGCCGCGCGGTCCTGTCGCGACAGCCAGTCGAGGTAGCCGCGGTAGGGGACGACGGGGGGCAGCGTGTTCTGGTCGCCGTGGCGGTAGAGCGCGAACAGGTCGCGCATGAACAGCGGTACCGACCAGCCGTCGAGCAGGATGTGGTGCTTGAGGATCAGCAGCCTGTGCCTGTCCTCGCCCAGCTTGATCAGGGTGAACCGGATCAGCGGCGGCCGTCCGAGGTGGAACCTCCGGGTGCGGGCGTCGTCGGTGAGCCGGGTCAGCTCGGCCTGCCTGGCGGGCTCGTCGAGACCGGACAGGTCCACCTCCGCCCAGGGCAGTTCGGCCCGCCGGGGAATGATCTGGACGCTGTCGCCGCCACCGCGGTGGTGGAACCCGGCCCGCAGGTTGGGGTGGCGGTCCAGGACGCCCTGCCCGGCGGCCCTGAGCGCCGTGGCGTCGAGGGGACCTGTCAGGTCGAGCGTGGTCTGCATGGTGTAGACGTCGGGGCCGGTGCCCGCGAACAGGGCGTGGAAGAACAGTCCTTCCTGGAGCGGCGAGAGCGGCAGGACGTCCTGGACGCCGTCCGGCCCGGCCTCCCAGGCGTCGATCTCCTCCTGGGTGACGGAGACGAGCGGCAGGTCGGCGGGGACGAGTCCGCAGGCGCCGGACTGTCCGGCCCGGTCAGCCAGTGAGCGCAGCGCCCGCAGCCAGGTGTCGAGCAGGTCCTGGACCTCCTCGGCGGGGAACAGCGCGGTCGGCCAGGCGCAGCTGACACTCAGCCGGGGCCCGTCGGCCATCTCCCTGACGGCCGCGGTCAGTTCGAGGGCGTGGGCGAACGGCAGGTCGCCGTCGGACGGGTCGACGCCGGCGGACAGGTCCGTGCTGACCGACCACTCGGTGGGTGCCGGGCTCTCACCGTCGAGGGCGGCGTCGAGGGCGGCGCCGTTCATCCGGCCCAGGTAGTTGAAGCCGATCTGCGGGGAGCCGTACGGGGCGAGGACGCCGGCCGTGTCGGGGTTGAGGTAGCGCAGCAGCCCGAATCCCAGGCCGTTGTCGGGGAGTTCCCTGAGGCGGTTCTTGATCCGCTTGAGGGCGTCGACCACGGCGGTCTCCCCCGCCGACGACCGGCCCGGGTCCGGCTCTCCGAGGTCCGGCTCTCCCGGGTCCAGTCGCAGCGGGAACACGCTGGTGAACCAGCCGACGGTGCGGGACAGGTCGATCTCGTCGGCGATCTCCTCCCGGCCGTGGCCCTCCACGTCCAGCAGGACGGTGCGGTCGGTGTGGTCTGCGCGGTCGGTGTCCCAGCCGTGGCGGCGGCGCCAGTCGGCGACGGCGAGCGCGAGCCCGGTCAGCAGGATGTCGTTCATGCGGACCTGGAAGGTCTCCGCCACGGAGGTGAGCAGCGTGCCGGTGAGGTCCGCGGGCAGGGTGGCGCTCAGGTACTCGGCCGTCCCCCGGGTGTCCCGGGCGGGCGTGAGCGCCCCGGCGCCGATACGAGGGTCGTCGCCGTCCAGCATGCCGGTCCACAGGTCCAGTTCGGCGGCGCGCTCGGGGTCCTGGCCCTCGGCGAGGAGGAGCTGGGCGAAGCGGCGCAGCGAGGTGCCCACCGGGGCGAGCCGGGGTTCGCCGCCGGCCGCGGTGGTCCGCCACGCCTGGGCGAGGTCGGGCACCAGGATGCGCCAGGACACCCCGTCGACGACCAGGTGGTGGGCGATGAGCAGCAGCCTGCCGGGGCGTCCGGGCCCCGCGTCGAACCACACCACCTGGAACATCGACCCGGACTCCGGGTCCAGGCGGTCCCGCGCGGCCTCGCCCTCCCGGGCGACCAGGGCGGCCAGTTCCGGGGAGCCGTCGGGGTGGGCGGTGATGTCCACGCGCCGCACGCGCTCCCGCGCCGGGAGATCGCCGCGCGGGGCGACCTTCAGGCCCCAGGTGACCTTGGTGGCGCCGCCGACCAGGGTGGCGCGCAGCGCGTCGTGGTGGTCGATCAGGCTCTGTACGGCGGTGGTGAGCGCCTCCAGTCCCAGTGCGGGCACCGTCAGCAGGACCGACTGGTTGAGGTGCGCGACGGGGCCGCGCCGCTGGGCGAGCCAGCGCATGACGGGGGTCGCGGGGACGGCGCCGATGCCGTCGTCGCGGCGCCGGTCGTCCTGGGGCGCGGACTCCCGTACGGCGGCGGCGAGTTCGGCCACCGTCTGGTGCCGGAACAGGTCCCTGGGGGTGACAACAAGGCCGGCGGCGCGCGCCCGGCTGGCGACCTGGAGCGCGGTGATGCTGTCGCCGCCCAGGGCGAAGAAGTTCTCGTCGACGCCGATCCGGGGTACCGCGAGCACGTCCGCGACCACCTGGCAGAGCAGCTCTTCGCGGGAGTCGGCGGGGCGGCGCGCGGTGTCGGCCGTGGCGGGCCGGGGCGGAGGCAGGGGCGCGGGCAGGGCGGCGTGGTCCACCTTGCCGTTCACGGTCAGCGGTATGCGGTCGAGCACCATCACCGCCGTCGGCACCATGTGCTCGGGCAGCAGCCCGGCGAGGTGGGCGCGGATCAGCTCGGGGTCGACGTCGGTGACGGTGTCGGTGTGGGCGCCCGGCACCGGGGTCACATAACCGACCAGCCGCCTGCGGCCGGGCCGGCCCTCCCGTACGACGGCGACAGCCCTGCCCACGCCGGGGCAGGACGTCAACGCGCTCTGCACCTCGCCGAGTTCGATCCTGAAGCCGCGGATCTTCACCTGGTCGTCCGCGCGGCCGGCGAACTCCAGTTGGCCGTCGGCCCGTCGGCGCGCCAGGTCACCCGTGCGGTACATGCGGCTTCCGGCGGGGCCGTACGGGTCCGCCACGAAGCGTTCCGCGGTCAGTGCCGCGCGCCCCAGGTAGCCGCGGGCCACACCGAGGCCCGACACGTACAGCTCGCCCGGTACGCCGACCGGGACGGGCCGCAGCGCGTCGTCGAGGACGTACACGCGCGCGTTCGGCAGCGGCCCGCCGATCGGCGGCACACCCGGCACGGCGGGCAGCGGCCCGGCCATGGTGCACGAGACGGTGGTCTCGGTGGGGCCGTACGCGTTGAACATCCGGCGTCCCGCGGCCCACTTGGGCACCAGGGACGCCTGCGCCGCCTCGCCCGCGATGACCAGGTTCACCACGGAGGGCAGGCTGTCGGCGGGCAGCTGGGCGAGGATCGCGGGCGGCAGCGTCGCGTGCGTCACCCCGTGACGGCGGATGAGCGTGGGTAGTTGGTCGGCCTGGGCGAGCATGTCGGCGGGGCCCAGCACGAGGCAGGCTCCCGCGCACAGCGGTGTGCAGATCTCGGAGACGGCCGCGTCGAAGCTGAGCGAGGCGAACTGCAGCGCCCGGCTGCCCGGCCCCATGCCGTACGCCCCGATCCTGGCCAGCACGATGTTCGGGACGGAGCGGTGCTCGACGACCACGCCCTTGGGGCGGCCGGTGGAGCCGGACGTGTAGATGACGTAGGCGGGGGTGCGCGGGGTGAGCGGGGCCCGCCGGTCGGCGTCGGTGAGGTCGGCCGCCGAACGGCGTGACAGCTCGTCGACGGTGGCGGGGTCGTCGAGGACGATCCGGTCGACGGCGGACGGCAGACGGTCCGCGGCCGCCGCGGTGGTCACGGCGAGGACCGGACGCGCGTCGTCGAGCATGTAGGCGATCCGGTCTGCCGGGTACTCGCTGTCCACCGGCAGGTACGCGGCGCCGGACTTCAGCGCGGCCAGGACGGCGACGATCATCTCCACGGAGCGCGGCACCATCAGGGCGACCACGCTCTCGGGACCCGCGCCGCGCTCGACCAGGAGCCGGGCCACGCGGTTGGCGCGGGCGTCGAGCTCCGCGTACGACACGGTGTCCGCGCCGCGGATGACGGCCGGGGCGTCCGGGGTGCGGGCGGCCTGCTCCTCGAACAGCTGCGGCAGGAGCAGCGCGGGCAGCGGACGTTCGGTGGCGTTCCAGCCGTGCAGCAGCCGGTCCCGCTCGGCCTCGTCCAGGATGTCCGCCTCGCCGATGGGCCTGCCGGGGTCGGTGACCACGGCGCGCAGCAGCCGGACGAACCGTTCCGTGATCGCCGCGACCGTGGACCGGTCGAAGAGATCACGCGCGTAGGCGACCGACCCCGCCAGGCCCGCCGCCTCGCCGTCGCCGGTCTGCTCCACCAGGCGTACGGACAGGTCGAACTTGGCCCGGCCGGGCGCCTCGGGCGGCGGCTCCACGGCCACGGCGGCGTCGCCCCCGGTGTCGTCCGCCGGGTCCGTGCCGCGCAACCCGTCGAGTCCGGTCTCGGGCCGGGTGAAGTTGTCCAGGACGAGCATGACCTGGAAGAGGGGGTGGCGGGCGAGGGAGCGCGCCGGGTTGAGCTCCTCGACCAGCCGGTCGAAGGGGACGTCCTGGTGGGCGTAGGCGGCGAGGTCCGACTCCCGCACCCGGGCGAGGAGTTCACGGAAGGCCGGATCACCCGAGGTGTCGGTGCGCAGCACCAGCGTGTTGACGAAGAAGCCGACGAGGTCGTCGAGGGACTCGTCGCCGCGACCGGACACGGCGGCGCCGATCGGCAGGTCCGTTCCCGCGCCGAGGCGGGTCAGCAGCGCGCCGAGCGCGGCGTGCAGCACCATGAACGGCGTCGCGCCGTGCGCGCGGGCCAGGTCCAGCAGCTTCTGGTGCAGTTCCGGGTCCACCTCGAAGGGGACGACGCCGCCCTCGTGCCGGGCCTCCGCGGGGCGGGGGCGGTCGGCGGGCAGAGCGAGCTCCTCGGGGAGACCGGTCAACTTCTGGCGCCAGTAGGCGAGTTGGCGGCACAGCTCACTGTCCGGGTCGCTGTCGTCGCCGAGTGTCTCGCGCTGCCAGAGCGTGTAGTCGGCGTACTGGACCGGCAGTGGCTGCCACCGCGGGGCCTCGCCGGTCCGGCGCGCCGCGTAGGCCGCGGACAGGTCACGTACCAGCGGCCGCACCGAACCTGCGTCACCGGCGATGTGGTGCAGGACCAGGACCAGCAGATGGCTCTCCGGTCCGAGCACGAGGAGCCTGGCCCGCAGCGGGGGCTCGGCGGCCAGGGCGAAGGGCTCGGCGCGGACGGCATCGACCGCCCGGTCCGCGTCCTCGGGCCGGACCTCCAGGACGCCGAGGCGCGGACGCGCGGCGTCGGGGTCCAGGATTACCTGGTGCGGCACGCCGTCCACTTCGGGGTAGAGCGTGCGCAGGCTCTCGTGACGGGCCACGACGTCGGCGAGCGCGGCCTCCAGGGCGTCCCGGTCCAGCGCGCCGTGCAGCCGGGCCGCCAGACAGATGTGGTAGAGGGCGCCGGTGTCGGCCAGTTTGCCCAGGGCCCACAGGCGTCGTTGGGCGTACGACAGCGGGATCGTCCCGGGACGTTCCCGCACCGCCAGCCCCGCACGCCCACTGACCGCACCCGACTCCACCCACCTGACCAGACCCGCCACCGACGGCGCCTCGAACACCGCCCGCACCGGCACCTCCACACCGAACACACCACGCACCCGCGACACCAACCGCGTCGCCAACAACGAATGCCCACCCAACCCGAAGAAATCATCCTCCGGCCCCACCACCGGCACACCCAACACCTCAGCGAACAAACCACACAGAATCTCCTCGGCCGCCGAACGCGGACCGCGCCCACGCCCCACGTCACCGGACACCACCGGCACCGGCAACGCCCCCCGATCCACCTTCCCGTTCGGCGTCAACGGCAACACATCCAAACCCACCACCACCGACGGCACCGCATACCCCGGCAACAACCCCGCCACCACACCCCGCACCACCACCGGATCCACCCCACCCGACACAAACCCCACCAACCGCCCCCCACCATCAGGACCCACCACCACCGACG
>NZ_JBSFRK010000040.1:0-79071 GCF_053589195.1 Streptomyces sp. NPDC003379
TATGTGGCGGACCGGTTGCCGGAGTACATGGTTCCCGCGGCGATACTCGTCCTGGATGCGCTGCCGCTGACCGTGAACGGCAAGGTGGACCGTGGCGGGCTTCCCGCGCCGGACTTCGCCGCCCGGACGACCGGGCGGGAGCCGCGCACGGAGGCCGAGCGGGTCTTGTGTGATGTGTTCGCCGAGGTTCTCGGGCTTGACCGTGTCGGTGTCGAGGACGGCTTCTTCGAGCTGGGCGGTGACTCCATCAGCTCCATGCAACTGGCCTCGCGGGCCCGCCGTTCCGGTCTGGTGGTGACACCCCGGCAGGTCTTCGAGGAGAAGACCCCGGAGCGCCTTGCCACGGTGGCGGAGGTCGCCGGGGAGGCGGCTACGAAGCGCGATGTCGGCGTGGGGGAAGTGAACTGGACGCCGGTGATGCGGGCGCTGGGCGAGTGGGCCGCGCGGCCAGGGTTCGCGCAGTGGGTGGTGGTCGGTGCTCCGGCCGGGCTCGGGATCGATGTGCTGACGGCCGGACTTGATGCCGTACTCGACACCCACGACATGCTGCGGGCCCGCACGATCCCCGGCGAGCCGAAGTTCCGGGTGGGCGGACGAGGTTCGGTCGATGCGGGCGAGCTGGTCTCGCGCGTGGACGCGGTGCACGCGTCGGACGACGCCTTGGACGAGATCGCGGGACGGGCGGCACAGGACGCCTCGGAGAGGCTCGACCCGGCCTCCGGGGTGATGACCCGGGCGGTGTGGGTGGACGCCGGGCCGGGGCGAGTGGGACGACTGGTGTTCGTGGCACACCACTTGGTGGTGGACGGGGTGTCCTGGCGGGTGCTTGTGCCGGACCTGCGGGCCGCGTGCGAGGCGGCGGCCACCGGGCGCAGGCCGCGGCTGGAACCGGTGGGGACGTCGTTCCGCCGCTGGGCGGAGCTGCTGTCCGCGCAGGCGACCGGCGAGCAGCAGGGCGGCGAGCTGGCGGACTGGCTGGCGCTTGTCGGTGAAGGGCAAACGCCCCTGGGAGAAAGGGCGTTGGACCCGGCGGTCGACACCGCTCGGACCCTGCGCCAGCGGTCCTGGGTGGTGCCGCCGGAGCAGGCGGCCACGCTGGTGGGCCGGACGCCGACCGCGTACCACTGCGGCGTCGACGACATCCTGCTCTCGACCCTGGCGGGTGCGGTCGCGCGCCGCCACAAAGCCACCGACACGGGTACCGACACAGACGCCGACACAGACGCCGACACCGACATCGGAATTGGCACCGACGCCCACGCTGATGTGCTGGTCGACATCGAAGGGCACGGCCGGGAGCCGCTGGATGGTGTGGATCTGTCGCGCACGGTGGGCTGGTTCACCAGTGCCCGCCCCGTTCGATTGAGCACGACAGGGGTGGATCTCGCCCAGGCACTGATCGGTGGCCCCGCCGCCGGTGCGCTGCTGAAGGCGGTCAAGGAGCAGGCGCGCGCGGTGCCCGGCGACGGCCTCGGTCACGGACTGCTGCGCCACCTCAACCCCGACACCGGCCCGGCCCTCGAAGCCGCGCCCACCCCGCAGATCGGCTTCAACTACCTCGGCCGCTTCCCCGCCGGCAGCGGCGCCCCCACCAACCCCGCTGAGGCCGCCCCCTGGCAGACAGCCGGTGAGACCGCGATCGGCGGCTCCGTCGACCCCGACATGCCCCTGCCGCACGCCCTGGAAGCGAACGTCACCGTCCGGGACACGGCGGACGGCCCCGAACTGGAGATCAGGCTGAGCTGGCCCGGCCACCTGCTGGAGGAAGCGCAGGTCGAGCAGCTCGGCAGTGACTGGGTGGCGATGCTCGGCGGGCTGGCCGCGCACACCACGGCCCCCGGCGCCGGCGGACACACGCCCTCCGACTTCCCGCTCGTGAACGGCCTGACGGGGAACAGCGTCGAACGGTTGGAGTCGACGGTCCCCGGCTTGACCGACGTATGGCCGTTGTCACCGCTACAGGAAGGCATGCTGTTCCACGCTACCTTCGACGGCGAGGTCCCGGACGCGTACCAGAGCCAACGCGTGCTCGCCGTGGACGGGCCGCTGGACGCGGACCGGCTGCGCGCGTCGTGGCAGCGGCTGCTGGCGCGGCACGACGCGCTGCGGGCGAGCTTCCACCGACTGTCCTCGGGTGAGGCCGTGCAGGTCGTGGCGCGCGACGTGGAACTCCCGTGGCGCGAGGTCGACCTGTCGGACCGTACGGAGGCGGAGGCCGTTGCCGAGGCGGAGCGGCTCGCCGCGTGCGATGCGGCGGAGCGCCTCGACCTGTCGGCGGCGCCGCTCCTGCGGCTGCTCCTGATCCGCCTCGGCAAGGAGCGGCACCACCTGGTCGTCACCAGCCACCACATCGTGGCGGACGGCTGGTCGACACCGGTCCTGCTCAACGAGGTGTCCGAGGCGTACGTGGCCGACGGCGGCGCCTCCGTGCCTACGCGGGCGGCCTCGTACGGGGACTACCTGGCGTGGCTCGACCGGCAGGACAAGGAGGCCGCCCGCGACGCCTGGCGGGCCGAGCTCGCGGGGGCCGACGAGCCGACCCTCGTCGCCCCGGCGGACCTGGGCGGCGCGCTCGTCCTGCCCGAGGAACGCTCGCTGCGCCTCTCCAGGAAGACGACGCGCGCCGTCACCGAACTCGCCCGCGCCCACGGCCTGACCGTGAACACGGTCCTCCAGGGCGCGTGGGCGCTGGTCCTCGCGCGCCTCGCCCGGCGCACGGACGTGGTCTTCGGCACCACCGTGGCCGGGCGGCCCCCCGAGATCCCCGGCGTCGAGTCGATGATCGGCCTGTTCATCAACACCCTGCCGGTGCGGGTACGACTCGACGCCCGGGAGCCGGTGCTCGCCATGCTGACGCGGCTTCAGGAGCGCCAGACCGCGTTGATGGCGCATCAGCACACCGGTCTGACCGAGATCCAGGGCGTCGGCGGGGCGGGCGCGACCTTCGACACCATGCTGATGTTCGAGAACTACCCGCGGAACGCGCCGCTGCTCTCCGGCTCCGGCTCCGGGTCCGGCTCCGTCCAGGAGGACGGTGGGGGAGTCGCGATCGCCCAGGTGGGCAGCCGGCTCGGGACCCACTATCCGCTGGCCGTCGGCGTCGTCCCCGACGACCGTCTCGGAGTCCGTCTGACCTACCGGCCGGACGTGTTCGACGAGCGGAGGGTCCTCCAGATCGGCAGGCAGCTGGCGCGCGTCCTGGACCGGCTCGTGGCCGACCCCGCGCTCAGGGTCGGCGACATCGACGTGCTGGAGACGGCCGAGCGCAGCTCGGTGGTCGAGCGGTGGAACGCCACCGACCGGCCCGTTCCCACCGGCACGCTGGCGGAACTGTTCGAGGCGCAGGCGCGCCGCTCCCCGGACGCGATGGCCGTGCTCGCGGCGGACCGGCGGTGGTCGTACGCCGAGCTGGACCGGGCCGCCGACCGCGTGGCGTACGAGTTGCTGGGGCGCGGAGTGCGCCGCGGGGACCTGGTCGGCGTCGTGATGGAACGCTCGGCCGACGTGGTCGCGGTCCTGCTGGGCGTGGCCAAGGCCGGAGCGGCCTTCGTGCCGGTGGACCCGGCGTATCCCGCGGAGCGGATCGCACACGTGCTGGCCGACGCCGCCCCCGCGCTCGTGGTCTGCACGGCCACGACCGAACGGGCGATCCCGGCGGGCGTGCCCCGGTGGCTACACGACGCCCCCGAGACACTCACGGCACCCACCGCGCCGACTGCGCCGACTGCGCCGACGGCACCGACTGTGCCGACCGCGTCCGCCGTACCCACCCTGCCGACTGCGCCGACCGTGCCCGCCGCGTCCACTGCGCCCGCTGCACCTGCCGTGCCCGCCACGCCCACTGCGCCTGCTGCACCTGTCGTGCCGACTGCGCCCACTGCGCCCACCGCGCCTGCCGCACTTGCCGCGCCCGCCGCACCTGTCGTGCCGACTGCGCCCGCCACGCCCGCTGCGCCCGCCGCACCTGTCGTGCCCACTGCGCCCGAGACGCCCGCCGTGCCCACTGCGCCCGCCGTGCCTGCCGCGCCCGCCGTGCCTGCCGCGCCCACTGCGCCCGAGACGCCCGCCGTGCCCACTGCGCCCGCCGTGCCTGCCGCGCCCGCCGTGCCCACTGCGCCCGCCGTGCCTGCCGTGCCTGCCGCGCCCACTGCGCCCGCCGCGCCTGCCGCGCCCGCCGCACCTGTCGTGCCGACTGCGCCCGCCGCGCCCGCCGCGCCCACGGCACCCCCCGTACCCACCACGCCCACGGCACCCCCCGCACCCCCCGCCCTCACGAAATGGACCCACCAGGCCGACAACGGCAGGAGTCGCGTCGCCGACCCGGCGTATGTGATCTACACGTCCGGTTCGACGGGAGCACCGAAGGGCGTCGTGGTCACCCACGGCGGCATCGGCAATCTGGCAACCGGTCAGATCGAGCGGTTCGCCGTACGAGCGGACTCGCGCGTCCTGCAACTGGCGTCCTGGAGCTTCGACGCCGCGGTCTCCGAGATGTGCATGGCGCTTCTCTCGGGCGCGGCACTCGTGGTGGCGGCCGGGGACAGGCTGCCCCCGCACGGCTCGCTCGCGGACGTCGCCGCCGAGTTCGGGGTGACGCACATGACGGTGCCGCCGTCGGTCCTCGCGACGGTGGACGCGCTGCCGGACGCCGTGGAAACGCTGATCGTGGCCGGTGAGGAGTGCCCGCCGTGGCTGGCCGAGCGCTGGTCGGACCGCCGCCTCGTCAACGCGTACGGCCCGACGGAGGTGACCGTCTGCGCCGCGATGAGCGAGCCGCTGCGCCGTGCGGCGAAGAGCCATGCGGGGAAGGGTCACGCGGCGGAAGGCCCCGTGCCCGTCGGCCGTCCGCTGATCAACAGCCGGGCCTACGTTCTGGACGACTTCCTGCAACCGGTCGCCCCCGGCACGGTCGGCGAACTGTACGTCGTCGGTCCCGGCTTGGCGCGCGGGTACCTCCACCGGCCGGACCTGACGGCACAGCGGTTCGTGGCCAGCCCCTTCCGCACCCCGGGCGGCGGCACGGGCCGGATGTACCGCACGGGCGACCTGGCCCGGTGGACGCCCGACGGACAGCTGCTGTTCGCCGGGCGGGCGGACGAGCAGGTCAAGGTCCGCGGCTTCCGCGTGGAGCTGGGCGAGGTCGAGGCGGTCCTGGCCGCACACCCGGCGGTCGCCCAGGCCGTGGTGGTCGCCCGTCAGGACGGCCCCGGCGACAAGCGGCTGATCGGCTACGTGGTCGCGGACACGAACACGGTCGCGGACACGGACACGGACGTGGACCCAGACGCGGACGCGGACGTGCAGGACGTCGATCCGAGGCAGCTACGTGCGTACGTCACCAACCGGTTGCCGGAGTACATGGTCCCGGCGGCAGTCGTCTGCCTGGACGCGCTGCCGCTGACCGTCAACGGCAAGGTGGACCGCGGCGCGCTTCCCGCGCCCGACTTCGCCGCCCGGGTCTCCGGACGCGAGCCGCGCACCGAGACCGAGCGGACCCTGTGCGCCCTCTTCGCCGAGGTGCTCGGCCTGGAGCAGGTCGGCGCGGAGGACGGCTTCTTCGAGCTGGGCGGCGACTCGATCAGCTCCATGCAGCTCGCCTCGCGGGCGCGGCAGGCGGGCCTGGTACTGACGCCCCGGCAGGTCTTCGAGGAGAAGACACCGGAGCGGCTCGCGCAGGTCGTGGCGGCGGTCGGTCAGGAGGCCGCGACGGTCGACGTGGGTGTCGGCGAGGTGCCGTGGACGCCGGTGATGCGGGCGTTCGGCGACCGCGCCACGGGCGCCGGGTTCGCGCAGTGGATGGTCCTCGGCGCTCCCGCCGGGCTCGGCCTTGAGACACTGGCGGCCGGTCTCGGCGCCGTACTCGACACCCACGACATGCTGCGGGCCCGCACGGTCCCCGGCGAGCCGAAGCTGATCGTCGGCGAACCGGGGTCGGTGGACGCGTCGGCGCTGGTGTCCCGTGTCGAAGCGGCGGCCGGCGAGGTCGCCGAAGTCGCGGAGCGGGCTGCGCGGGAGGCCGCGGGGCGCCTCGACCCGGCCTCCGGCGTGATGGTGCGCGCGGTGTGGGTGGACGCCGGACCGGACCGGCCAGGTCAACTGGTCCTGGTCGCCCACCACTTGGCCGTGGACGGAGTGTCCTGGCGGGTCCTGCTCCCCGACCTCCGGGCCGCGTGCGACGCGGTGGCCGCCGGACGCGACCCGGTGCTCGACCCGGTGGGCACGTCATTCCGCCGCTGGGCGGAGCTGCTGTCCGCGCAGGCCACCGACGAGCAGCGGGTCACCGAAATGGACGACTGGCTGGCCCTGCTGGGAGAGGGACAAGCGCCTTTGGCGCGTCGCCCGTTGGACCCCGAGGTGGACACCGCGCGGACCCTGCGGCGCACGTCGTGGGTGGTGCCGCCGGAGCAGGCGGCCGCGCTGGTGGGCCGGGCCCCGGCCGCCTTCCACTGCGGCGTGGACGACGTACTGCTGGCCGCGCTGGCGGGCGCAATCGCGCTGTGGCGGCCGAGTGCCGCCTCAGCGCTCCTGGTCGACATCGAAGGGCACGGCCGGGAGCCGCTGGACGGCGTGGACCTGTCGCGCACGGTGGGCTGGTTCACCAGCGCCCGCCCGGTGAGACTGAGCACGACGGGAGTGGATCTCGCCCAGGCGCAGGCCGGTGGCCCCGCCGCCGGTGCGCTGCTGAAGGCGGTCAAGGAGCAGGCACGTGCGGTGCCCGGCGACGGCCTCGGCCACGGACTGCTGCGCCACCTCAACCCCGAAACCGGCCCCGCCCTCGAAGCCGCGCCCACCCCGCAGATCGGCTTCAACTACCTCGGCCGCTTCCCCGCCGGCAGCGGCACTGACACCAACCCCGCTGAGGCCGCCCCGTGGCAGCCGGCCGGCGAGACCGCGATCGGCGGCTCCGTCGACCCCGACATGCCCGCCACCCACGTCGTCGAAGCGGTGGCGGCGGTGCGGGACACCCCGGAGGGACCCGAGCTGACGATCACCCTGAGCCGGCCCGGCCTGCTGGTGACGGAGGCCGACGCCGAGCAGCTGGGCCGGACCTGGACCGCGCTGCTCGGCGGCCTGGCCGCGCACACCGCCGAACCCGGCACCGGCGGCCACACCCCCTCCGACTTCCCCCTCCTGGACACCCTGTCGCAGGACGGCGTCGAGGAGCTGGAGTCGACGGTCCCGAGCCTGACCGACGTATGGCCGCTGTCGCCGCTACAGGAAGGCATGCTCTTCCACGCCACCTTCGACGAGGCCGCGCCGGACGTCTACGAGGGCCAGCGGTCCCTGGCCCTGGAAGGGGCGCTGGACGCGGGCGGGCTGCGCGCGGCATGGGAGACGGTCCTGCGCAGGCATCCGATCCTGCGGGCGAGTTTCCATCGCCTCGCGTCGGGCGAAGCCGTGCAGGTCGTGGCGCGGGACGTCGAACTGCCCTGGCGGGAGGCCGATGTGAGCGGTCTCACGCCGGACGCGGCACTGGCCGAGGCCCGGCGCCTGGCCGAGGACGAGCGGGCGGAACGCATCGACGTGACGCGGGCCCCGCTGCTGCGGCTGCTCCTCATCCGCCTCGGCGAGAAGCTGCACCGACTGGTCATCACGAGCCACCACATCACGATGGACGGCTGGTCCCTGCCGGTCCTCATCGGAGACCTCCAGGCGGCGTACGAGGCGCACACCGCCGGTGACGACGCGCGGGCCCCTCAGCCGAACCCGCCGTCGGTGACGTCCTACCGGGACTACCTGGCGTGGCTGCGCCGGCAGGACAAGGAGGTGGCTCGGGACGCCTGGCGGGCGGAGCTGGCCGGCCTCGACGAGCCGACGCTGGTGGTGCCCGCGGACTCCGTGCGGGTGCCGGTGGTACCGGACCGGATCCGGTTCGCGTTCTCCGAGGACGTGTCGCACGGCGTCGCGGCGCTGGCCCGCAGCCACGGCCTCACGGTCAACACCGTGGTGCAGGGCGCGTGGGCGCTGCTCCTGGCGCGGCTGGCCGGGCGTACGGACGTGGTGTTCGGTGCCACCGTGGCGGGCCGGCCCCCGGATCTGCCCGGCGCGGAGTCCGCGATCGGCCTGTTCATCAACACCCTGCCCGTACGCGTGCCCCTGAAGGCCGGACAGCCGGTCGCCGAGATGCTCGCCGAACTGCAGGAACGCCAGGTTGCGTTGATGGCCCATCAGCACATGGGGCTGTCCGACATCTACCAACTCGCGGGGCCCGGCGCGGCCTTCGACACGCTCGTCGTCTACGAGAACTATCCCCACCCTCCCTCCGCGGCGAAGGCCCCCGGCTCCCTGCGCATCCGCCCCGACGGGACCCCGCAGGACATGGGCCACTACCCGCTGACCTTCGTCGTGTCGCCCGGCGAGCGCATGCACGGCGACTTCGTCTACCGGCCGGACGTGTGCGACCGCGCCCGCGCCGAGAGCCTGGTCGCGTCACTGGTGCGGATCCTCGAACAGCTGGTCGCGGACCCGTCGGCGCCCGTGGGCCGGGTGGACGCCGTGGCCGCCGCCGGACGCGACCTCGTCGTACGGGAGTGGAACCGGACGCGCCGACCGGCGGCCGGCGCGGAGCCGTTGCCCGAGCTGTTCGCGCGGCAGGCGCGGCGGTCACCCGACGCGGTGGCGCTCACCTCGGGCGACCAGACGCTGACGTACGCGGAGTTGGCGCAGGACGCCGGGCGGCTCGCGCGGTATCTGGCGCGGGCCGGGGTCGGCCCGGAGTGCCGGGTGGCCGTGGTCGGGGAGCGGTCGGCGGCCATGGTGCGGTCGCTCCTCGCGGTGTCGATGGCCGGTGGCGTGTTCGTCCCGGTGGACGCGGGCTATCCGGCGGAGCGCATCGCGTATGTGCTGGCCGACGCGGCTCCGGCAGTGGTCGTCTGCACCGAGGAGTCGCGGGGCGTGGTGCCCGCCGGGTTCCCCGGCCGGGTCGTGGTGACGGACGACCCGCACGTGGCGGACGAGGTGCGGCGGTGCGCGGGCGGCCCGGTCCGCGACGAGGAGCGGCCGGTGCGCCTGGGGGCGGTCAACGCCGCGTACGTCATCTACACATCGGGGTCGACGGGGACCCCCAAGGGCGTCGTGGTCACCCACGCGGGACTGGGCAACCTCGCGCGGGCGCAGATCGACCGCTTCGGCGTGCGGGCGGACTCGCGGGTGCTGCAGTTCGCGTCGCTGAGCTTCGACGCGGCCGTCTCCGAACTGTGCATGGCCCTTCTGTCCGGCGCGTCACTGGTGGTGGCGGACCCGGACGGACTGCCGCCGCGCGTGTCGCTCGACGAGGCCGTGCGCCGGGCGCGGGCCAGCCATGTGACCGTGCCGCCGAGCGTCCTCGCGGCCGAGGAGGAACTGCCCCGGACGCTGGAGACCCTGGTCGTGGCGGGCGAGGCGTGCCCGCCGGGACTCGTGGACCGGTGGTCACCGGGGCGGCGGATGGTGAACGCGTACGGACCCACGGAGACGACGGTCTGCGCGGCGATGAGCGAGCCGCTGTCACCGGGCCGCGACATGGTGCCCATGGGCCGGCCGATGACCGGCGTACGGGTGTACGTCCTGGACGAGTTCCTGCTGCCCGCGCCGCCCGGCGTGGCCGGTGAGCTGTACGTCGCCGGTGCCGGGCTCGCGCGCGGCTATCTGGGGCGTGCGGCACTGTCGGCGGAGCGGTTCGTGGCCTGCCCGTTCGGCGCGGGCGAGCGGATGTACCGCACCGGGGACGTGGTGCGGTGGACGAGCGAGGGTGAACTCCTCTTCGTCGGCCGAGCCGACGACCAGATCAAGGTCCGCGGACACCGGATCGAGCCCGGCGAGATCGAAGCGGTCCTGACCGGTCACCCCGACGTCGTGCAGGCCGTGGTCGTCGCGCGCAAGGACCACGCCGACGGCAGCCGCCTCGTCGCGTACGTCGTGTACACCGCCGCGGCCTCCCCGCGGCAGAGCGACGGCGCGCTCCCCGCGTACGTGCGCGAGCGACTGCCGGACCACATGGTGCCGACGGTGTTCGTGCCGCTCGACCGGCTGCCGCTGACCCCCAACGGCAAGGTGGACCGGGCCGCGCTGCCCGCCCCCGACTTCGCCGAGCGGGTCACGGACGGGGGACCGCGCACGGAGACCGAGCGGGTCCTGTGCGACCTGTTCGCCGAGGTGCTCGGCCTGGAGGCGGTCGGTGTCGCGGACGGCTTCTTCGAGCTGGGCGGCGACTCGATCATGTCGATGCAGCTCGCGTCCCGGGCGCGCAGGGCAGGGCTCCTGCTCACGTCGCGCCAGGTCTTCGAGGAGAAGACCCCCGAACGTCTCGCGCAGGTGGCGCAGGCCGCCGAGCCCGAGGCGGCCGTCGACGACGTGGGTGTCGGCGAGGTGCCGTGGACGCCGGTGATGCGGGCGCTCGGGGAGCGGGCCGCGCGTCCCGGGTTCGCGCAGTGGATGGTCCTCGGCGCCCCCGCCGGGCTCGGCCTTGAGACACTGGCGGCCGGTCTCGGCGCCGTACTCGACACCCACGACATGCTGCGGGCCCGCACGGTCCCCGGCGAGCCGAAGCTCATCGTCGGCGAGCGGGGATCGGTCGACGCCGGGAGCCTGGTCGCACGCGTGGACGCGGCGCACGCGGACACCGACGCGGACCTGGACGAGATCGCGGGGCGGGCGGCGCGCGAGGCCGTGGAGCACCTCGATCCGGCATCCGGCGCCCTCGCGCGGGCCGTCTGGGTCGACGCGGGCGCCGGTCGCACGGGGCGCGTCGTGCTCGTGGTGCACCACTTGGTGGTGGACGGAGTGTCCTGGCGCGTGCTCGTGCCGGACCTGCGGGCCGCCTGCGAGGCGGTGGCCGCCGGGCGCGCACCGGAGCTGGAACCGGTGGGGACGTCGTTCCGGCGCTGGGCGGAACTCCTGGCGGCGCAGGCGACCGGCGAGGAGCGGGCCGCCGAACTGGACGACTGGCTTGCCCTGCTCGACAAACCGCAACCCACTCTTGGGCAGCGGGAGTTGGACCGGGATGTCGACACCGTACGCACCCTGCTCCACCGCACGTGGGTGGTCCCGCAGGAGCAGGCGGCCACCCTCGTGGGCCGGGCCCCCGTCGCCTTCCACTGCGGAGTCGACGACGTGCTCCTCGCGGCCTTGGCGGGCGCCGTCGGGCACTGGCGGCCGGGCAACGCGTCGGGGCTCCTCGTCGACATCGAGGGACACGGCCGCGAGCCCCTGGAAGGCGTTGATCTGCTGCGGACGGTCGGCTGGTTCACCAGCGTGCGACCGGTGCGCCTCGACGTGAGCGGTGCGCAGTTGGACGGCGCTATGGCCGGTGGCAGGGCTGCCGGTAGCTTGGTGAAGGCCGTCAAGGAACAGGCTCGTGCGGTGCCCGGCGACGGCCTCGGTCACGAGCTGCTGCGTCATCTCAACCCCGTGGCGGGACCGGTCCTCCAGGCCGCGCCGACCGCGCAGATCGGCTTCAACTACCTGGGCCGGTTCGCGGCGGGCGGCGGCACGGGCCCGGTCGGGCCGTGGCACCTGGCCGGCGAGACCGCGATCGGCGGCTCGGTCGACCCGGGCATGCCCGCCACACATGTGCTGGACGCGGGCGCGGTGGTCCGGGACACCGCCGACGGGCCCGAACTGACGATCACCCTGAGCTGGGCGAGCCGGCTGCTGGAGGAGGCCGACGCGCAGCGGCTCGGCGACACCTGGCTGAGGATGCTGGACGGCCTCGCCGCCCACACCGCCGACCCCACGGCAGGCGGACACACCCCGTCCGACTTCCACCTCCTCGACCTCGCACAACACCAGATCGACGAACTCGAAGCCGGATTCACCGGCGACAAGCCGTAACCGTCAGGCACAAGCCGTTGTGAGGAGAGAGAACGATGACCCGACCCCGATCCCTCGTCGAGGATGTGTGGCCCCTCTCGCCGTTGCAGGAGGGGATGCTCTTCCACGCCTCCTTCGACGACCAGGGTCCGGACGTCTACACCGTGCAGTCGGCAGTGGACGTCAACGGCCCCCTGGACCCGGATCGGCTGCGGGCTTCGTGGCAGGCCCTGCTGACCCGGCACGCCGCGCTGCGGGCCTGCTTCAGGCCGGTCACCGGTGCGCACATGGTGCAGGTCATCCCGCGCGAGGTCGTGCTGCCCTGGCAGGAGGCGGACGTCTCCGGCCTCGCGGAGGCCGAGGCCCTCACGGAGATCGACCGGCTCTCGGCGCGGGAGCGGGCGGAGCGCTTCGACCTCGCGGTCCCGCCGCTGCTGCGGCTCCTGCTGGTCAGGCTCGGCGAGAACCGGCACCGCCTCGTCATGACGCTCCATCACATCCTGCTGGACGGCTGGTCGATGCCCGTCCTGCTGGGTGAGCTGTCGGCGACGTACGCGGCGGGCGGCGACACCTCCGCGCTCAAACGCGTGGCGCCGTACGGCGAGTACGTGGCCTGGCTGGGCCGCCAGGACAAGGAGGCGGCCTCGGCCGCGTGGCGGGCGGAGCTGGCCGGCGTCGACGGCTCGACGCTCGTGGCACCGGCCGGCCCCGGCCGCACCCCTCTGCTGCCCGACCAGGTACACATGTCCGCCCCCAAGGAACTCACCGACTCCCTCGCCGAGTTGGCCCGCGGCAAGGGCCTGACGCTCAACACGGTGGTGCAGGGCGCGTGGGCGCTGGTCCTGGCGCGGCTCGCGGGGCGTACGGACGTGGTGTTCGGCGCGACCGTCGCGGGACGGCCCGCCGAACTGCCCGGTGTGGAGTCGATGGTCGGCCTGTTCATCAACACGCTGCCGGTGCGCGTGCGCCTCGACGGCGGGCAGTCGGTGGACCAGATGCTGACGCGGCTCCAGGAGCGCCAGTCCGCACTCATCGCCCACCAGCACGTGGGGCTCGCCGAAGTCCAGAAGCTCGCGGGGGCCGCGGCCGTCTTCGACACCCTCGTGCTGTACGAGAACTACCCGCTGCCGCCCGCCGGGCCCGCCCCCGGCCCCGACACCGTCTCCCTCAGCCCGGCGGGGGCGTCGCGCGACGCCTCCCACTACCCGCTCACGCTGGTCGCCGTCCCGGGCGGCGACCGGATGCGGTTCAAGCTGGACTACCGGCCGGACCTGTTCGACCACGCCACCGCGGAGTCGATCGTCCAGCGGTTCCTACGGGTCCTGGAGCGCGTCGCGGCCGATCCGTCGGCGCGGATCGGCGACATCGACGTCCTGGACCCCGCCGAGCGGACGCGGGTGGTGGAGCGGTGGAACGCCACCGGCCATGCCGTGTCGACGGGCTCCGTCGTGGCGGCGTTCGAGGAGTGGGCGCTCGGCTCGCCCGACACGGTGGCGGTACGGTGCGGCGCCGACGCCGTGTCGTACGGCGAGATGGACGCGCGCGCCAACCGCCTGGCCCGGCACCTGGCCGGTCTCGGCGTCGGCCGCGAACGCAAGGTCGGCCTGTGCCTGCCGCGCGGCATCGACATGGTCGTGGCGGAGCTGGCGGTGTGGAAGGCGGGCGGGGCCTTCGTCCCGCTGGACCCGGAGTACCCGGCGGACCGGCTCGGCCACATGATCGCGGACAGCGGCGCGGACGTGGTGCTCGGCACCGACCAGTCGCTGACCGGAGTACCGGTCGGAACGGCGCGTGCCGTGCGCGTCGACGAGCCGGAGACCGCGCGGGCCATCGCCGACCGGTCCGCCGAGCCCCTGGGCGTGACCGTCCTGCCGGACCAACTCGCGTACGTCATCTACACTTCCGGGTCGACCGGCCACCCCAAGGGCGTGGCCGTCGCGCACCACGGCGTGGCGAACCTCGCGGAGGCGATGCGCCCGGCGCTCGGCCTCCACGAGGGCGCCGTCATGCTGCAGTTCGCGTCGTTCAGCTTCGACGGGTCCGTCCTCGACGTGGCGGTCACCCTGGCGGCCGGCGGCACCCTGGCCGTCGCGTCGGCCGAGGAGCGCACCGAGCCTGCCGCGCTGACCGGGATGATCCGCGACGCGGGCGTCGACGCGGCCAGCGTCGTGCCGTCCGTGCTGCGCGTCCTGGACCCGGCCGACGTGCCCGGCGTACGGAACTGGGTGCTCGGCGGCGAACTGCTCACCGCTGACCTCGCCGCCCGTTGGAGCTCACGGGCACACGTGTGGAACACGTACGGACCCACCGAGGCGACCGTGATGGCCACGGTCGGCCCGGTGGACTCCGGCATCGGGGCGCAGGACGAGCCGCCGTCGATCGGGCGTCCGCTCGCCAACATGCGGACGTACGTGCTCGACGGCTTCCTGCGTCCGGTGCCGCCCGGGATCACCGGCGAGCTGTACGTCGCCGGGCCCGGCGTGGCACGGGGCTACACCGGACGGCCCGACCTGACGGCGGAGCGGTTCGTGGCCTGCCCGTTCGGCGACGGCGGACGGATGTACCGGACCGGGGACCTGGCCCGGTGGACGGACGACGGCCGTCTTGTGTTCGCCGGGCGCGCCGACGACCAGGTGAAACTGCGCGGATTCCGCGTGGAGCCGGGTGAGGTCGAGGCGGTGCTCGCCGGACACGCGTCGGTGGCCCAGGTGGCGGTGATCGCGCGCGAGGACCGCCCCGGCGACAAGCGCCTGGTCGCCTACGCCGTTCCCACCCAGGACGCGGCGGACGGCGCGAGCGGCGCGGACAGCGAAGGCGGCATCGACGCCGCAGCGCTGCGCGCGTACGCCGCCGCCCGGCTCCCCGAGTACATGGTCCCGGCCACCGTGGTCGCACTCGACGCCCTGCCGCTCACCGTGAACGGCAAGCTCGACCGGACCGCCCTGCCCGCGCCCGAGCTGGCCGTCGCGGGCGGCCGGGACGCCGAGACGCCCGTCGAGGCGCTCCTGTGCGAGGTGTTCGCCGAGGCGCTCGGCGTCGACCGGGTCGGCGCCGACGACTCGTTCTTCGCCCTCGGCGGTGACTCGATCCTGTCGATGATGCTGGTCTCCGGAGCCCGGCGCGCCGGCCTCCGGATCACCGCTCGTCAGGTCTTCGAGCAGCGCACCCCGGCGGCCCTGGCACTGGTGGCCGTTCCGACGGACGGCGCGGCCGTCGCCGTCGGCGACTCCGGAGTAGGAGACGTGCCGCTGACGCCGGTGATGCACGAACTGGTCGAACGCGTCGGCCCCGACATGGTGGGCCGCGTCGTCCAGTCCGCCGTGGTGGCCGCCCCGGCAGGGCTGCGGTCCGACACCCTGGCCGACGCCGTGCAGGCGGTCGTGGACCACCACGACGTGCTGCGCGCACGGTTCGAGACGGAACCGGAACGGCGCCTCCTGATCACCGCACCCGGCACGCTGCCCGCCAAAACGCTCGTACGCCGCTTCGACGCGACCGCGGTGGCCTCCGAAGACCTGCCGCGGACGGTCGCCGAGCAGACGCGGGCGGCGGTGGCGCGGCTCGATCCGAGGTCCGGCGTCATGCTGCAGGTGGTCTGGCTCGACCTCGGCCCGGACACCGAGGGACGGCTGCTGCTGGTCGTCGACCACCTCGTGATGGACGCGGTGTCGTGGCGGATCCTGCTGCCCGACCTGGAGCAGGCGTGCGCGGCACTCGCCGCCGCCCGCAAACCCGAACTGGAGCCGGTCCCCACGTCGTTCCGGCACTGGGCGCGTGCGCTGGCCGAGCAGGCGGGCAGCGCGGCACGGGTGGCGGAGCTGCCCGAGTGGACACAGCTGCTCCAGGGGCCCGACCCCCAGCTGACCGCGGTGCCGGCCGACCCGTCGCGCGACGTGGCCGCCACGGTCCGGCGGGTCTCGGTGACCGTGCCCGCCGAGGTGACGTCGGCCCTGCTGACCGGTGTCCCCGCGGCGTTCCACGCGGGCATCGACGACGTACTCCTGACCGGCCTGGCCGCGGCGGTCGCCCAGTGGCGCGACGCCGACGGCGACGACCCGACCGGCGGCTTCCTGGTCGACGTGGAGGGCCACGGCCGGGTTCCGCTCTCCGAAGGCATGGACCTGTCACGCACGGTCGGCTGGTTCACCGGCACCCACCCGGTGCGGCTCGACGCGGGCACGGCCGACCTCGACGACATCCGGTCCGGCGGCCCGGCCGCAGGCGGAGCCGTCAAGCGCGTCAAGGAACAACTGCGCGCGGTGCCGGGCGACGGACTCGGCTACGGCCTGCTGCGCCACCTCAACGCCGAGACCGCCCAGGAGCTCACGGCCCTGCCCGCCGCCCGGGTCGGCTTCACCTACCTGGGCCGCGTTCCCGGTGCCCCGGCGGACGACGACCGGGCGACGGCGGGGGAGCGGGCGGACGGACAGCTCCCGGTCACCCACCCCCTGGAGGTCGTCGGCGTCGTCCACGACCTCGCTGAGGGACCGCGGCTCACGCTGAGCCTGGCCTGCCCGGAACACCTCCTGGCGGAGACGGCGGCGCGCGCCCTGGTCGAGAGCTGGGCGGCGATGCTGACCGGCCTGGCCACCCACGCCGCCGACCCCGCAGCGGGCGGCCACACCCCCTCCGACTTCCCGCTGGTCACGCTCGCTCAGGCGCAGGTCGAGAAGCTGGAGGAGGCGGCGCCGGGCCTGGCGGACATCTGGCCGCTCTCGCCGCTCCAGGAGGGCCTGCTGTTCCACTCGATGTTCGCGGACGAGGGCCCGGACGTGTACGTGGAGCAGATGATCGTAGGCCTCGAAGGGCCGCTGGACGCCGAGGTCCTCAGGGCCTCCTGGCAGTCGGTCCTCGACCGGCACGCGAGCCTGCGCGTGGGCTTCCGGCAGGTGGCGGGGTCCGGACAGGCCGTCCAGATCGTCATGGAGCGGGTCGTCCTGCCGTGGCGCGAAGAGGACCTGTCGGCACTCGACGCGGACGCGGCCAAGGAGGAGTCGGACCGGATCGGGGCGGAGGAACGGGACAAGGGCTTCGAGCTGGAGAAGCCGCCGCTGCTGAAGGTGCTGCTCGTCAAGACGGGCCACGAGCGGTACCGGATGATGGTGACGCTCCATCACATCGTCCTCGACGGCTGGTCGTTGCCGGTGCTGCGGCGCGAGCTGTGGGCCTGCTACGAAGCCGGGAGCACCGCCGACGGCCTGCCTCCGGTGACCCCCTACTCCGAGTTCCTGTCCTGGCTGGGGCGCCAGGACAAGGAGGCGGCGCAGGAAGCGTGGGGGACGGAGCTGTCCGGCGCGGAGGAGCCGACGCTGGTCGTGCCCGTGACCCCGGGCGCGACGGTCGAGGCGGCCGGCGCGTCGGGCGAGGTCTTCGCGGTCGCGGGCGAGGCGCTGGACGCCGCGCTCGGCGAGCTGACCCGCGCCCACGACGTGACGCTGAACACGGTGGTCCAGGCCGCGTGGGCGCTGGTCATCGGCCAGCTGGCGGGGCGCAAGGACGTGGTGTTCGGCGCGTCCGTCGCGGGCCGGCCCGCCGAACTGCCGGGCATGGAGAACATGCTGGGCCTGTTCATCAACACCGTGCCCGTACGCGTGCGCTGCGAACCGGCGCGGACCGTCGCCGAGGTCCTCGCCGACACGCAGGCCAGGCAGTCGGCTCTGATGGACCATCAGTATCTGAGCCTGGGAGACATCCAGCGGATCGCCGGACCGGGAGCGACCTTCGACTCCCTCATGGCGTTCGAGAGCTTCCCCACCGGGATGGACGCGCCGACGGAGTCCGGCGAGGGTTCCCGGGAGGCCGCACCGGCCGGGCTGAACTTCACCGAGGCCGCGATGCGCGAGTCGATCAACTACCCGCTCGGCCTCGTGGTGGACCCGCTCGGCGGGCTGCGGATGCGGCTCACCTACCGGTCGGACGCCTTCGAGGAGCCGGCCGCCCGCGCCCTGCTCGACCGCCTGGTGCGGGCCCTGCGGCAGATGGCCGCGGACCCCGGGCTGCCCGTCGGCCGGATCGAGCTCTCGGACGACGCCGAGCGGTCCCTGGTGACCGAGCGGTGGAACGCGTCGGCGGTGGCGGTACCGGACGCGCTGGTGCCGGAGCTGGTCCGGGTATGGGCGGAGCGTGCGCCGGACGCGGTGGCGGTGCGGTGCGGCGACGACGTGCTGTCGTACGGGGAGTTGGAGGCCCGAGCGAACCGGCTGGCCCGCTATCTGGCCGGGCGCGGTGTGCGTCGTGAGTCGCTGGTGGGCCTGTGCCTGCCGCGCGGAATCGACATGGTCGTCGGCGAGCTGGCGGTCTGGAAGGCGGGCGGCGCCTTCGTGCCGCTGGACCCGGAGTATCCGGCGGACCGTCTTGACTATGTGATCGACGACAGCGGCGCGCAGGCCGTGCTGGGCTCCGGCGACACCCTGGACGGCCTGTCGCTGGGAGCGGCGCGGGCGGTCCTGCTCGACCAGGTGGAGACCGCGCGGGCGCTCGCGGCGGAGTCCGCCGAACCGCTCGGCACGGTCGTGACACCCCATCAACTCGCCTACGTCATCTACACCTCCGGCTCGACAGGCCGCCCCAAGGGCGTGGCCGTGGCGCACGGCGGCGTGGCGAACCTGGCCGAGGTGATGCGGCCCGCACTGGGCGTCGCCGAGGGCGTGGCCGTTCTGCAGTTCGCGTCGTTCAGCTTCGACGCGGCGGTCCTCGACGTGGCGGTCACCCTGGCGGGCGGCGGCACACTGGTCATCGCCTCGGGGCAGGAGCGGGCCGAGCCGGGAGCGCTGGCCGAGATGATCCAGGACTCGGGTGTCAGCACGGCGAGCGTGGTGCCGTCGCTGCTGAACCTGCTGGATCCCGACGCGGTCACCGGCGTGGACAACTGGGTCCTCGGCGCCGAGCTGCTGACCGCCGACCTGGCGAGCCGCTGGACCCCCCAGGCACGGGTGTGGAACACCTACGGCCCCACCGAGGCGACCGTGATGGCCACCGCCGGGCCCGTGGACGAGGAGATCAGGTCGAACGACGGGCCCCCGCCGATCGGCCGCCCGCTGGGCAACATCGGGACGTACGTCCTCGACGGTTTCCTCCACCCGGTGCCGCCGGGCGTCGCCGGCGAGGTGTACATCGCGGGTCCGGGCGTGGCGCGCGGCTACGTCGGGCGCCACGACCTGACCGCCGAGCGGTTCGTGGCCTGCCCGTTCGGTGACGCCGCACGGATGTACCGGACCGGGGACCTGGCCCGCTGGACGACCGACGGGCAGCTGCTGTTCGTGGGACGCGCGGACGAGCAGGTCAAGATCCGCGGATTCCGTGTCGAGCTGGGCGAGATCGAGGCCGTGCTCGCCTCCCATCCGGAGGTCCGGCAGGCCGTGGTGGTGCTCCGCGAGGACCGGCCCGGGGACAAGCGCCTCGTCGGCTACGCCGTTCCGACCACCCCGGACGCCAAGGACAAGGACGCCAAGGACGCCGAGAACGCCAAGGACACGAACGTCGACATGGACGTGGAGGCGGTCCGCGCGTACCTGGCCCGCTCCCTGCCGGAGTACATGGTCCCCGCCTCGGTGGTGGTCCTGGAGAAGCTGCCGCTCACACGCAACGGCAAGGTGAACCGCAGGGCGCTGCCCGTCCCGGACTTCGCGGGACGGGTCTCGGGACGGGAACCGGAGAACGAGACGCAGGCGACCCTCTGCGCGCTGTTCGCCGAGATCCTGGACCTCGAACGCGTGGGCGTCGACGACAACTTCTTCGACCTCGGCGGCGACTCGGGCCTCGCGATGCGGCTCGCCGCGCGGATCCGCGAGGAGTTCGGCATCGAGCTGAGCATGCGGCGCTTCTTCGGCTCCTCCACCCCCCTCGGCGTCGCCAGGCTGCTGACGTCGAAGGAGCTGCCGGAGCTGCGGCCGGTCGACCACCCCGACGAGATCCCCGCCACGGCGAGCCAGACACGCACCTGGCGCCTTGAGCGGGAGAACCCCGGCTCGGCGGTCCGGCGGGCCCCGATCGCGCTGCGCCTGCGCGGCACACTGGACCGCGAGGCACTTCAGGCGGCCCTCGGCGACGTGGCCGCACGGCACGACATGCTGCGTACGACCTTCGCCTGCTCCGAGGGCGGTGAGCTGTACCAGCACGTCCTGGACATCGACGCGGCCCGGCCCGCGCTGCCGGTGACACCGGCGACCGAGGAGGAGCTGCCGGGCCTCCTCGCCGACCACGCCGGGTACGAGTTCGACCTCACCCGGGAGACGCCGTGGACGTGCCGCCTGTTCGCGCTCTCCGACACCGAGCACGTGCTGCTGATGGTGGCGCACCGGATCGCGACGGACGACGCGTCACTGATCGTCCTGGTCCGCGACCTGGCGGCGGCCTACGGGGCACGACGGGAGGGACGGGCCCCCGAACGCGCCCCGCTGCCCCTGCAGTTCGCCGACTACGCGCTCTGGGAACGCGAGATGCTCCAGGACGAGCAGGACCCGGACAGCCTGATCGGCGAGCAGTTCTCCTACTGGAAGAAGGCCCTGGCGGACGCGGGCGCGGAGCTGGAGCTGCCGGCCGACAGGCCGCGGCCACCGGTCGCCTCGCACCGCACCGGCTCCGTGCCGCTGGCCATCGACACCGACACGCACGCCCGGCTGATGGAGGCCGCCGAAGCCGACGGAGCGACGCTCTTCGCGGTCGTACAGGCGGCGCTCACGCTGCTCCTGTCAACGCTCGGCGCCGGCCCCGACGTCACCCTCGGCACCGTGCTGCCGCACCGCGACGAGGAAGGTGACCTGGACGGCCTGGTGGGTCCCTTCGCCGGCCCGATGATCCTGCGTACGGACGTCTCCGGCGACCCCACCTTCCGCGAGCTCCTCGTGCGGGCACGGGACACCTTCCAGCGGGCGGTGCAGAATCCGGACGTACCGTTCGCACGCCTCGTGGACGTCCTGTCGCCGCCGCCCTCCGCGACGCGGCACCCCCTGTTCCAGGTCCTGCTCGATCTCCACAGTGACGCCGCCCAGGTGTGGGAGTCGCCGGAGCTGCCGGGCCTGAGCACCACCCGCCTGCCGGTGGGTGAACCGGCCGGCGAACTCGACCTGGTGTTCGGCCTCACCGAGCGGCACGGGTCCGGGGGCAGCCTGAACGGCGTCGACGGCACCATCCGCTACGCGACCGAGCTGTTCGACCGGTCCACCGTCACCGCGCTCGCGCGGCGGCTCGGCCGCGTCCTGGAGCAGGTCGCGGCCGACCCGGGGCTGCACCTGAGCGAGGTGGACGTCTTCCTCGACCCGGCCGAGCGCCACCAGGTCCTTGAGGCCGCGGACGACACGGCGGCGGAGGTGTCGGACGGCACCGTCGTCGCACTCCTCGCCGAGCAGGCCGCACTGCGTCCCGACGCGCCGGCGGTGGTGGACCGGAACGGTCCGCTCACGCACGGAGCGCTGGACGCCGCGGCCGGGCGGCTCGCCCGCCGGCTCACCGAGCAGGGGGTCGGCGCGGAGGACGTGGTCCTCGTGGCGCTGCCGCCCACGGCCGGACTCGTCGTCGCGCTGCTCGGTGTGCTCAGGGCCGGTGCCGCCTGCCTCTTCGCCGACCCGAACCGGCCCATGGAGGACATCGCCTCCGGCCTGCGCCGGGCCACCCCGGCCGCGCTGGTCTGCGACGCGGCCATGGCCCCGCTGCTCGCCGACGGCATCACGGTGCCGATGGTGCCGCTCGACGACACGAAGACGGCCGTGGTCAACGGCGGGAACCCCTTGAACGGCGCGAACCCCTTGAACGGCGCGAATCCCCTGACCGACGCGGGCCTCCCGACCGGGGCGAGCGGGCGGCTGCCGCTGCCCGGACAGGCGGCGCTCGTGCTGAACACCACGGCACCCGACGGCACCGTCGGTTCCGTCGCGGGAGCGGTCATCGAGCACCGCACGCTGCTCGGTCAGGTGGCGCACCGGATGCGCGTCTCGCCGACCGGGCACGGGATGACCGTGCTCGACGTACGCGCCCCCGTCTCCGCCCTCCTGACACCGCTGCTCTCCGCCTTGTGCGAGGGCGGCAGCGTCCGGCTCGGCGTGAGCGGGGACATGACGACGGCAGCGGCGACGGACGGCACACCGCTGCTCGTCACCGCCGGCGAGCTGCTGCCGACGGTCCCCGGACCGGCGGCCGGTCAACCGCCGTTCGCCGCCGTCATGGTCGTGGACGACACCGGAGCGACCACCGTGGCCGAGACCCGGGACTGGCTGGGCCGCCACCCGATGGCCGCGCTGATCAGCGTCCACGGCACGGCCGAGACCGCCGGGGCGTGGCTCGACCACAGGACCGCGCCCGGCGAACCTCTCCCCGCCCAGGCACCCGCCGGCAGTCCGGTGCCCCACACCCGGGCCTTCGTCCTGGACGACTTCCTGCGCCCGGTCCCGCCGGGCGGCACCGGCGACCTGTACGTCGCGGGATCCTCGCTGGCGCGCGGGTACGCGGACGGTCCGGGCCCGACCGGTGAACGGTTCGTCGCCTGCCCCTTCGGCGCCGACGGACAGCGGATGCTCCGTACCGGCGAGCGGGCGAGGCGTACGGCCACGGGCCTGCTCGCCCTGCGCGGCAAGAGCGACGCCGGGAAGCAAGGCGCCCGTACGGTCCGCCGCGCCGGCGGGGACCACGGCGACCTGGAGATCCTGCTGCCGCTGCGTCCGACGGGCAGCCGCCCCCCGCTGTTCTGCCTCCACACCGGTACGGGACTGAGCTGGGCCTACGCGGCGCTCCTGCGGCACCTGCCCCAGGACCTGCCCGTCCACGGCGTACAGGCGCGCGGTCTCGCGGGACCGGAGCCCATGCCGCAGAGCATGGAGGAGATGGCGGCCGACTACGCCGAGCAGATCAGGTCCGTGCAGTCCACCGGCCCCTACCACCTCCTCGGATGGTCCCTCGGCGGACTGATCGCACAAGCGGTCGCCACCCACCTCGAAGAGGAGGGCGCGGAGGTACGGCTGCTCGCGGTGGTCGACGGCTATCCCGAAGGAACCGGCGGAGCCGACTACCGCGACGTGTCACCCGGGGCCGCCCAGGACGGCGAGTTCACGCCGAAGCCGGGAGACCGGCGGATGCCGATGAGCCAGGACGTCGGCGAGGGCATGGACGAAGGCGTCCGGTCGAACATGCGCGACGTGATCGACAACATGGGCCGCTTCACCCCGCACCACACGCCACGCCGCTTCCGGGGCGATCTGCTGCTCTTCATCGCGGCCGAGGACCGGTCCGCGGAACGGCCCGCGTCGGCCGCCCGCGAGAGCTGGGAGCCCTTCGTCGAGGGGGACGTCGAGTCGCACGAGATCGCCGCGAGCCACTTCACGATGCTCCAGCCCGTGCCGTCGTCGCACATCGGGGACATCCTCACGGCGAAGCTCCGGGCCGACGACACCGGAGAGGAGTGAGTCCGCACATGCCCCTGACGCGGAACACGGACGGCGAAAGGAACCCCTGAATGTCCAAGCCACTGAACACCGCCGCGCACATACGCCGGAACGGCATCGAACCCCCGCCCGAACTGGCGGACATCAGCGAGCGGACGCCGATCGTGCAGGTGGAGGCCGAAGGACTGCTGTTCTCGGGCCGGCACTGGCTCGCCACCGGCTACGACGAGGTGCGGGCGATCCTCGGCGACAACAGGTTCAAGATGCTGCCGCCCGCGCAGGCAAAGCTCGGCGGCGGAGGACAGGTCGAGGTCGGCAATCTCCTCCAGTACGACCCGCCCGACCACACCCGGCTGCGGAAGATGCTGACGCCCGAGTTCACGCTCCGGCGGATACGCCGCCTCGAACCCTTCGTGGCGGAGATCGCGTCGGACTGCCTGGACGCCCTGGAGAGCGCCGGGCAACCCGGCGACCTGATGCGCACCTTCGCGGTGCCCATCCCCGGCCTGGTCGGCTGCGCCCTGCTCGGCGTGCCCCGCGACGACGCGGCCGACCTGGCGCGCAACTTCAACTCCAGCCGCGCCGTCGCCAACTTCGGCAACCGCATCGACGACCGCGAACGGGAGCGGCAGCGGTCGGCGGGCAACGCGTTCGTGACGTACATGAGGAGGCTCGTCCGGCAGAAGCGCCGCGCTCCCGGTGACGACCTGCTCAGCATGCTGATCCGTGACCACGGCGCGGACATCACCGACGAGGAACTGACGGGCACCGCCGCGACCCTCATGGGGTCCGGCATCGAGAACGTCGGCGGCATGCTGGGGCTGGCCCCTCTCGCCCTGTTCCAGTACCCCGACCAGCTCGCCCTCCTCCTGGACCGGCCGGAACTGATCGACAGGGCGGTCGACGAACTGATCCGCTACCTCTCGTCCGTACCGAACTCCATCCCCCGCTATGCCAGCGAGAACCTCCGCGTCGGCGGGCAGCTGATCAGGACGGGCGAACTCGTGATGTGCTCCCTGCTCGCGGTCAACCGCTCCCAGCTGCCCGGGGTGCCGAGGGACACCCTCGACATCACCCGCGAGAACAGCGGCCACATGGCCTTCGGGCACGGCATCCACCACTGCCTGGGCGCGTCGCTGGCCAGGATGGAGCTGCGGATCGGGCTTCCGGCCCTGCTGCGCAGGTTCCCCAAACTCCGGCTCGCCGTGCCGCCCGAGGAGGTCCGCTACCGGACCTGGACGCCCAACTACGGAGTGGAAGAGCTGCCGGTGGCCTGGTGAACACAGGCCCCTACAGGACTCGTGCAAGCAGGACTCGTGCAAGAAGGGAAAGCCGTCCATGCCCAAGCCGTTGAAGGGCCCCGATCAAGCGCCGCTCGTCAGGACCGTCGTGCCGGGGACCTCGGACCGTGCCTGGATCGCCAACGGCTACGACGAGGTGCGGGCGATCCTCAGTGACGACAGGTTCAGCACCATGCCGCCCGCGAAGACCCCCGAGGCCTCCCGGCGGCTGATCCAGCCCGGCAATCTCCTCCAGTACGACCCGCCCGAGCACACCCGGCTGCGCAGGATGCTGACCGGGGAGTTCACACTCCGGCGGGTCCGCGCTCTCGAACCCCTCGTCGAGGGCGTCGTGAAGGACCGCCTGGACGCCATGGAAGGCGCCGGGCAGCCGGTCGACCTCGTGGCCCACTTCGTCTGGCCGACCACCAGCCTGATCGGCTGCGGCCTGCTCGGCATCCCGCGCGACGACCAGGCGGAGCTGGTCCGCCACCTCGACACCAACCGCCTCGACAACCCCGACCGGGAACAGCGGGACATGGCGGGGACCGCCTACCTGGCCTACCTGGACAAGCTCATGCGGCAGAGGCGCCGCAACCCCGGCGACGACCTGCTCGGCAGGCTGATCCGCGACCACGGGGCGAGCCTCACCGACGCGGAGCTGACCGGCACCGCCGCGACCCTCCTGGCCTCCCTCGTCCCGATCACCGGCGGCACCCTGGGCCTGGGCCTCGTAGGGCTCCTGGAGAACCCGGACCAGCTCGCCCTGCTCATCGAACGCCCCGAACTGATCGACCACGCGGTGGAGGAAGTGATCCGCAGCGTGTCGATCATCCCGCACGCCTCGCCCCGCACCGCCACGCAGGACGTGACCGTCGGGGACCATGTGATCAGGTCCGGTGAGTTCGTGGCGTGTTCCCTGCTGGAGGCCAACGGAACCCGGCTGCCCGGAGAGCCGCAGGACACCCTCGACATCACCCGCGACAACAGCCACCACATGGCCTTCGGCCACGGCCTCCACTACTGCATGGGCGCGTCACTGGCCCGCATGGAGCTGCGGATAGCCATCTCGGAGCTGCTGCGCCGCTTCCCCAAGGTGCGGCTCGCGGTGGAGCGCGACGAGCTCCGCTTCACGGCCAGGACCGTGGAGACGCTCCCGGTGGCCTGGTAGGGGAGGAGTCACATGCCGCACGAGCCAGCGCCCGTCCCTCTGCACACCCGCCGCACCCGTTTCGATCCGGCCGACGAACTGCGCCGGCTGTCGGCCGATGGCCCCGTCACCAGGGTCAGCCTGGCACCCGGCACCGGGGACCGCCCCCTGTGGCTGGTCACCGGCTACGACGAGGTGCGCCAGGTCCTCGGTGACCAGGTCCGGTTCTCGACCAGCCGCTTCGGCGCCCGGACACCGGGACGGGCCGCGGCCCGGCGGCCCGACGACGGCATCGGGCTGCTCATGGACTACGACCCGCCCGAGCACACCCGGCTGCGGAAGATGCTGACGCCCGAGTTCACCGTCCGGCGGATGCGCAGACTCCAGCCCCGGATCGAGGCCATCGTCACGGAATGCCTCGACGCCGTGGAACGTGCCGGGCAACCCGCCGACCTCGTCGAGCTGTTCGCGTCCGCCGTCCCGGGCCCCGTGCTGTGCGAGCTGATCGGAGTACCGCGCGACGACCGCGACGACTTCCTGCGCCGCTGCCACGCCCACCTGGAGACCGGAAAGGCACGCGGGGAGCGGGCGGCCGCCGGGACGGCGTTCACCCGCTACCTTGCCGCGCTCGTGGCCCGCCAGCGCAAGGACCCCGACGAGGGTTTCCTCGGCATGCTGGTGCGCGACCACGGCGACGAGTTCACCGACAAGGAACTCCGGGGAATCTGCGTGCTGTTGATGCTCGCGGGCCTCGACAACATCTCCGGCATGCTGGGTCTGGGCGCGCTGGCGCTCCTGGAGAACCCCGGCCAGCTCGCCCTGGTCCGCGACGACCCCGCGGCCCTCGACCGGGGCATCGAGGAGCTGCTGCGCTATCTGTCCGTGCCGCACGCCCCCACGCCCCGCACCGCGCTGGAGGACATGGAGCTCGGCGGCAAGCGGATCAGAGCCGGTGACACCCTCGTCTGCTCGATCCCGCTGGCCAACCGCGACCCGGCGCTCATCGACGGGCCCGACCGGCTCGACGTCACCCGCGATCCCGTGCCGCACGTCGCGTTCGGACACGGCATTCACCACTGCCTCGGCGCGGCGCTGGCCCGCATGGAACTGCGCATCGGCTACGGGGAGCTGCTGCGCCGCTTCCCCGGTCTGCGCCTCGCGACACCTGCCGAGGACGTGGCGTTCAGGATCCGGTCGACCGCCTACGGGGTGGAGCGGCTGCCGGTCACCTGGTGAACCGGTAAGAGGAGGGAGAGACGGGATGGAGAGGGAAATACGGGTGGACCGAGACCGCTGTGCCGGTTCCGGTCTGTGCATGAGCTACCTGCCCGATGTCTTCGACCAGTCGGACGACGACGGCAAGGTGCTGCTCAGGACACCGCTGCCCGGCGCCGACGCGGCGGGGGCGGTGCGCGGCGTGGTCGCGAGGTGCCCGACCGGCGCGATCACCCTGCACGCGCGGGACGCGCAGGACGCGTAGGACACCGGGGACCACACCCCGGAGCAGTGACGGCCACGCGCCATCGGCACGTGGCCGTCCGGCATGCCCGCCCGCGAAACCGCCGGTGGTGAGCGCACTGTGCGTACGCCCGTCTCTGTGCCCGCCGTGTGACCGCCCGCCGCGTAGAAGTTTGGTCCATGTTCCTCACACACAAGCGAGCGACCGCGCACAGCCGAGTCGCATCCAAGCGAATCATCGCCCCCGCCCTCCTGGCCGCCTCCGTCCTCGTCACCGGCGCCGCCCTGACAGGCTGCTCCGGAGACTCCTCCGCCGCGTCGTCGGAGAAGGAGCCGTCACCTACGAGCGCCTTCGACCGGGCACTCGCCTACTCGGAGTGCATGCGGGGCAACGGAGTCCCCGACTTCCCGGACCCGCAGCAGGACAGCGGCGGCGTCAAGCTCACACCGGACGGCGGTGCCGACCCGAACTCCGACGCGTTCAAGAAGGCGCAGGAGGCATGCAAGGACAAGGCGCCGCAGGGCGTCGGCGGGGGTGGCGGAGGCGGCGGGGACACCATCGACTCCGCCAAGGTCGCGGCCTGGGCGAAGTGCCTGCGCAAGAACGGCGTACCGAAGTTCCCCGACCCCGAGATCAACGGTTCCAGCATGAACATCGACCTCGTCGCCGCCGGCGTCGACCCGCAGAGCTCCGAGTTCACCGAAGCCATGCAGACCTGCCAGAGCAAGTACCCGGGCGGGGGCGTCATGTTCGGGCCCGCCGGGGGTGGCCAGTGACTCCGGACGAGACCGACGAGCTGGCCGCGCCGGGCCGGTCCCCCGGGGCGTTGGAGCGCCACACCTCCGGCCAGGTGTCGACCAAGACGGCCAAGGACCTCGACACGGCCGTCGAGGAAGAGCCCGCCAAGGAGCTCGACCCGGCCGTCCAGGAGGACCCGGCCAAGGACGCGGAGGCGCGGGGCGGCACCCGCAGGCGCCGCCCGCTGCGCACCTCACTGATCGTGCTCGCGGCGACAGCCGTCGCCGCAGCCGCGGGCATCGCCGCCACCGGGACCCTCGGCGGCGACGGCGAGGGCTCCGCGAGCGCCGCCCCCGCCGGGCCGCCCGCCACCACGAAGGTGGAGCGGACCACGCTGACCGACTCCGAGACCGTGGACGGCAACCTCGGCTACGGCGACGCGCAGACCGTGCAGGCCCCGGCCACCTCGGCCGACACCGACACCGGAACCGACCGCTCCGGACAGGACGGCACCTCGGGCGGGGACGGGGGCGACGGCATCCTCACCTGGCTCCCCGAAGAGGGCAAGGTCATCAAACGCGGCGACACCGTCTACCGCGTCGACCAGCAGAAGGTCCCGCTCCTGTACGGCTCCTTCCCGCTCTACCGGACCCTGGAGCCGGGCACCGAGGGCGCCGACGTCGAGATGCTGGAGAAGAACCTCCGCGCCCTCGACTACACCGGCTTCACCGTCGACGACACGTACGACTCCGCCACGGCGGAGGCCGTGCGGAGGTGGCAGGACGACCTCAATCGCGAGGAGACCGGCACGGTCCGAACCGGCGACGCCCTCGTGGCCCCGGACGCCCGGCGCGTCGCGAAGACCAACGCCACCCCCGGCGCCGCGCTGAGCGGGAACCTGCTCTCCTGGACCGGCACCGAACGCACCGTCAGCGTCGACCTCGACGTGCAGTTCGAGGACCTGGTCGACAACGGCACCAAGGCCACGGTCAGGCTCCCGGACGACAGCACGGTCCAGGCCGAGGTGACGGACGTCGGCACACCCTCGACCTCCACCGGCGAGGACTCCGAGAGCGGATCGGGCGAGTCCGACTCCGGCGGGTCGGGCGGCAACGAAGACCCCACCCTGCCCGTCGAGCTGACGGTGAAGGACCAGAAGGGGCTCGGCCGGTACCAGGCCGCCGCCGTCGAGGTCACCCTGAAGGACGAGACCCGCAAGGACGTACTCGTGGTGCCCGTCAACGCCCTGGTGGCGCGGCAGGGAGGCGGCTACGCCCTGGAGGTCGTCACGGCGGACGGCACCGAGTACCGCCCGGTCGAGCTCGGCATGTTCGCCGACAGCAAGGTCGAGGTGTCCGGGCCCGGCATCAAGGAAGGCACCGTCGTGGGGGTCCCCAAGTGACCGCACCGCAACCGGAGTCGCCCATGGCCACCCGCCCCGTGGTCGAACTGGCCGGGGTCTCCAAGACGTACGGGGACGTCGCCGCGCTGCGCGGCGCCGACCTGGTCATCGGGCGCGGTGAACTCCTCGCCATCGTCGGCCCCTCGGGGTCGGGCAAGTCCACCATGCTCAACATCATGGGCACCCTGGACCGCCCCTCGGCGGGCATGGTGCACATCGACGGGCACGACGTGGCCGAGCTGAGCGACCGGGAGCTGTCCGCGCTGCGGGCCGGCACCATCGGCTTCGTCTTCCAGCAGTTCCATCTCTCCTCCGGCGTACCGGCGCTGGACAGCGTGGCGGACGGGCTGCTGTACAGCGGCAGGCCGCGCGGCGTACGGCGTCGCCTCGCCGAGCGGGCGCTGCGCCGGGTCGGCCTCGGCCACCGCCTCTACCACCAGCCGCACCAGCTCTCCGGCGGCGAGAAGCAGCGCGTGGCGATCGCGCGGGCCGTGCTCGGCGACCCACCGCTGCTCCTTGCCGACGAGCCCACCGGGGCGCTCGACTCGCGCTCCGGCGCGGTCGTCATCGAACTGCTGCACGAACTGCACGAGGCGGGGACGACGGTGGTCGTCATCACGCACGACCGGGACATCGCCTCGACCCTGCCCCGCGAGGTGCGGGTCAAGGACGGCCGCATCGAGCACGACTCGGGCGGCACCGGTGGCGGATCCTCCACTTCCCTCGTGCCCCAGGAGGCCGTGCGATGAGCGCGACGAACACGATCGGGGAGCTGGAGCGGCCGGTCAGCCCCGAGCCGCCACGGCGGCCCAGGCCGGCCCGGATGAGCCCGGCGGACGTGCTGCGGGTCGGCGGCTCCGGACTGCGCTCGCGCCCGATGCGGGTCTTCCTCTCGGCGCTCGGCATCGCCATCGGCATCGCCGCCATGGTCGGCGTGGTCGGCATTTCCACCTCCTCCACCGAGGACCTCGACCGTCGCCTCCAGGCGCTCGGAACCAACCTCCTGACCGTTACGCCCGGTCAGTCCTTCGCGGGCGACGCGGCGCATCTGCCCGCCGAGTCGGTCGAGATGATCGGCAACATGAAGGACGTGGAGTCGGTCTCCGCCATCGGCAAGACCAGTGCGAAGGTCTACCGCAACGACCACACTCCCAAGCAGGAGACCGGCGGCCTCTCCGTCGCCGCCGCCCGCACCGACCTGCCGAAGTCCGTCGGCGCGGAGATCGTCGACGGCCGCTGGCTGAACGCCGCCAACAGCCGCTACCCCGCCGCCGTCCTCGGCCCGAAGGCCGCCGAGCAGCTCGGTGTGCACCGGGCCGGGCCGGACGTGAAGGTATGGCTCGACGGTCGCTGGTACACCGTCGTCGGCCTGCTCGCCGCCAACGAACTGGTGCCCTCGCTGGACTCCTCGGTCCTGGTCGGCTGGGAGACCGCGGAGGAGCAACTGGACTTCGACGGTTACCCGACCAGCATCTACACCCGCGCCGAGGAATCCGCCGTGGGCGACGTCCAGAGCGTCCTGGGCGCCACCGCCAACCCGGAGACCCCCAGCGAGACCACCGTCTCCCGGCCCTCCGACGCGCTGGCCGCCAAGGAAGCCACCGACGACGCCCTGAGCGGACTCCTGCTCGGCCTCGGCGGTGTGGCCCTCCTCGTGGGCGGTGTCGGGGTGGCCAACACCATGGTCATCTCCGTGCTCGAACGCCGCTCCGAGATCGGCCTGCGCCGCTCGCAGGGCGCGACCCGTGGCCAGATCCGCACCCAGTTCCTGGCCGAGGCCCTGCTGCTGTCCGCCCTCGGCGGCCTCGGCGGCGTCCTCCTCGGCATAGCCGTCACCGGCGGATACGCCTCCTACCAGGGCTGGCCGTCGGTCGTCCCGCTCTGGGCGATGGCGGGCGGCGTGGGCGCCACGCTGGTCATCGGCGGCCTCGCCGGGTTCTACCCGGCCGTACGAGCCGCCCGGCTCCCCCCGACCGAGGCGCTGGCCACCACCTGAGACCGCGGTGCTTCCGCTGGAACCGTCCCCCGTGCCAGGGGGGCACCGCGCCCGTCCGTGTCACCCCGGGCCGATCCCGGCCGGCGGCGCGGACGGGACCTCAGGCCGACGTCAGCCCGGCGACCTCGGCCAGGCCCCGGAAGGAGTCCAGGAGGCCCTCACGGTCGTACGCACTGGTCGTCACCAGCACCTCCTGCGCGCCGCTCTCCTCGATCACGCGCTCCAGCTCGTCGGCGACCTGCTCGCGCGTGCCGTACACATGGCCGCGCAGCCCCGACTCGTAGAAACCGCGCTCCTTCTCCGTCATCGTCAGCGACTCCACGCGCTCGGCCGGCGGAAGCGGCGGGAACGTCCCGTGCGTACGGGAGTACGCCATCGACCAGGCCTCCGGTATCAGCAGCCGGCGCGCCGCCTCCTCGCTCCCGGCGACGGCGACCGTGCCCGCGATCACGACATACGGCTGCGCCAGCCACGGCGAGGGACGGAACGAGGCGCGGTACGCGTCGATGCCGCGCAGCATCTTCTCGCGGCCCCTGATGTCCCCGATGACCAGCGGGAGACCCGCGTCGGCGGCGATCGCGGCGCCTTCGCCGACGGCGAGGACGTACGGCGGGACGGTGAGCCCCTCCGCCGGACGGGCGCGCACACCGGTCCCGGACGTGCCGCGGAACCAGCCGAGCAGCTCGGTCAGTTGCGCGGCGAAGTCCTCCGCGTCGTGCTTGTCGCGCCCCAGCGCCTTGCGCACGCCGTCGGTGAACCCCACGGAACGGCCGAGCCCCATGTCGATCCGCCCCGGGAAGAGCGACTCCAGGACCCCGAACTGCTCCGCCACGACCAGCGACCGGTGGTTCGGCAGCATCACGCCGCCCGTGCCGACCCGGATGGTGCGGGTGGCCGCCGCGACCGCCGAGGCGAGGACCGTGGGCGCCGAGCCCGCGACGCCCGGCACGCCGTGGTGCTCGGAGACCCAGAAGCGGTGGTAGCCCAGCGCCTCCAGCTCCTGGGCCAGGCGCACGGTGTCGCGCAGGGCCTCGGGACCGTCGTGCCCCTCACGGGTGCGCGAACGGTCGAGGACGGAGAACCGGGTTGCCGCGATCACTGAGCTCACACCAGCTTCAACGTCCGCCGGCCGCCATGATTCCCGTCGACCCCCTCGATTCCTGTTGCCCTGATTACGCTGATGACGTGAGCGACGACAGCAGACCTCTGGCCGTGTTCGACCTGGACAACACCCTCGCGGACACCGCCCACCGGCAGCGCTACCTGGAGCGCGGGCCCCGCGACTGGAACGCCTTCTTCGCCGCGGCGCCCCAGGACCCGCCGCTGGCGCGCGGTGTCACGCTGGCCCTGGAGAGCGCGCAGGAGTGCGAGGTCGTCTACCTCACCGGCCGCCCCGAGCGCTGCCGCGCGGACACTGAATCCTGGCTGGAGCGCCACGGCCTGCCGGCCGGGCGCGTCTGGATGCGCCGTGACAACGACCGGCGCCCCGCCCGCCACACAAAGCTGCAGATCCTGCGGAACATGGCCCGCGACCGCGAGGTCCGCATGCTCGTGGACGACGACGAACTGGTCTGCGCCGAGGCGAGGCGCGCGGGTTTCAGGGTCGTACGGGCCGACTGGGCGGACACGTCCGAGGCCCTGAAGGACGCCCAGGAACGAGAGGGCCGCACCTGAGAGCTCGACTTCATCCGTCCGGTACCGACGGCAGGCCACGGAGTCGGCTCACCGGGGACAGGAACAGCGCGATCACCACGGCGGCGGAACCGGTCGCCGCCACGGTCAGCGCGCCATGGGCGCCGATCCGGCCGGACAGCAGGCCCGCGAACAGGCCGCCGAGTGCGCCGCCGCCGAACAGCAGGGTGCGGAAGACCGCCGTCATCCGGCCCATCATCGACTGCGGGGTACTGGACTGGCGCAGGCTGACGATGATGACGCCGGCGACGCCGAGTCCGAGGTAGGTGGTGAAGAAGGACAGGACGAACATCCCCACCATCACCGGACGTGGGCCGGCGGCCAGGACGATCAGCGTCGGGCCGATGAGAAGGGCCGACTGGGCGACGAGGTAGACAAGACCGAGCCGGAAGCGCCGGATGACCCTGCGGGAGATCGCCGCGCCGATGAGGCCGCCCACGGAGGCGGTGGCGAAGATGCCGCCGAGGGCTGTCGAGTCCAGATGCAGGTCATGCGTCCCGTACAGCAGGAACATGGTCCACACGGTCACCATGGAGAAGTTGCAGCAGAAGCCGATCAGGGCCAGCGACCGCAGGACCGGGTTCTTCAGCACCCAGCGCAGGCCGTCCCGCAGCTCGGTCGGCCAGTGCCGTCGTACGGGCGGCGCCTCGGGACGGGGCTCGGCCGTGCGGATGAGCAGCAGCGAGATCAGGGACACCAGATAGGAGAAGGCGTCGAGGATCAGTGCCACGGGCGCGGTCAGGGCGCCGACCAGGACACCGGCGAGTCCGGGCCCCGCCACATCGGCCGCCGATGAGCTGACCCCCATCTTGGCGCCGGCTTCGACATAGTGCTTCGGGTCGCGTACGAGCGTGGGTACGTACGACATCCAGCTCACGTCGAACAGCACCGAGGCGACGCCGACCGCGCAGGCGATCGCCAGCAGCGAGACCATGCTGAGCGCGTCCGTCCAGTACAGGACGGGCACGAGCGCCAGCAGGAGCATCCGGACGAGGTTGGCGCCGAGCATGATGCGCCGCCGCCGGGCCCGGTCCACCCACACCCCGAAGACCAGGGCGAGACCGAGATACGGGACGAGTTGCAGGAACCGCAGGACACCGACCTGCTCGTCGGTGGCGTCGAAGGCGATGATCGCGGTCAGCGGCAGGGCGAGGTTCGTGACCTGGGTGCCGAGGAGCGAGAGAGTCTCGCCGAGCCAGAACTTGAGGAAGTCGCCGTTGCGCCAGAGGCTTTCCGGGTGTGCCTCCGGGGTGTGCGTCGTGGTGGCCGTCATCGCCGTCCCCGGCCGACGAGCTCCGCGACCGCGTCGGCGACGTGGTCCACCTCTTCCTCGGTGTTGTAGTAGTGCGGCGACAGGCGCAGGCACCAGTCGACGTTCTTGTCCCCGAAGTCGAACTGGGCGAACTCACGGAAGCTGAGCGCCGAGTTGATGCCGCGGGCGTCCATGGCCGCCTTGAACGGCCGCGGCTGCCGGTCCGCCACGGCGAAGGTGACGAGCGCGGCGAGGAGCGGGCCGCGGTCCAGCACCCGCACCCCGGGGATCGGTGCGAGCCGCTCGCGCAGCCGGGCCGCGAGCGCCGGGGTGCGCCGCTCTATGGCCTCGATACCGACCTCGCGGGCATAGCGCGTGGCGGCGGCGCTGCCGAGGACCGTGGCATAGGGGACCTCCCACTCCTCGAACCGGGCCGCCGTCCGCACGGGTTCGTAGCGGCCCGGCTCGGTCCAGCGGGCGCCGTGCATGTCGATGAACAGCGGTTCGTACCCCGCGCGCAGGACGCGGTCGGACACGTACAGGAATCCGGAACCGCGCGGACCACGCAGGAATTTGCGGCAGGTGGCGGTGAGGAGGTCGCAGCCGATCTCCTCCACGTCGATGACGAACTGGCCCACCGACTGGCAGGCGTCGACCAGGTAGAGCAGCTCCGACTCGCGGCAGTGGCGGCCGATTTCGGCGACGGGCGAGACGAGGCCCGAGTTGGTGGGGACATGGGTGGCGGACACCAGGCGGGGGCGGTGGGTCCGCATCAGCGCGGCCATCGCCTCCACGTCGACCCCGCCCTCCGGGGTGTTGGGCGCGTGGATGACACGTACGCCGAACCGCTTGCGCAGGGAGAGGAAGGCGATCTGGTTGGAGACGAAGTCGTCGCGGGTGGTGAGGATGGTGTCGTCGGGCTCGAACGGGATCGAGGACAGGGCGTTGGCGTAGGCGTGGGTGGCGCTGCCCGCGAAGGCGATGTTGTCGGGCGTGGTGTTGATGAGGGCGGCGATCTCCGTGTAGAACTCGCGGACTTCGGCGGCTCGGGCGGCCGACGCCTCGTAACCACCGATCCGCGCCTCGAGGTTCAGATGGCCGACCATCGCGTCGGTCACGGGCGTGGGCGGCAGTCCGCAGCCCGCGTTGTTGAAGTGGATGACCTGGCGGCACCCCGGAGTGTCGGACCGCAGTGCGGCGACGTCCAGCTGAAGTGCTTCCCGACCCGACTCAGTAGCGCTATTGTGATCTCTCATGAATGACAGTAGCACTTCTGATGAGTTGGCCGACAGTCTCCGTCTGCTGCTCTCCCGGCTGTCGCCGGGCGACCGGCTGCCGAGCAGCCGGGAGCTGATCAAGGAGTACCGGGTCGGCCCCGCGACGGTGGCGCGGGCCATCGCCGCACTGGCCGCCGAGGGCGCGGTGGTGACCCGCCCGGGCAGCGGGACGTTCGCGGCGCCGCGCAACCGGCTCGGGGGCGAAGCCGCCAGCGGCGGCACGGATACCGGCTGGCAGACGGTCGCCCTCACCGACCGCACCGTCGACACCCACCTGATCGCCGACCCGCTCGGCCCGCCACCGGCCGGGACGATCACCATGGACGGCGGCTATGTGCACCGCTCGCTCCAGCCCACCCGGGTCCTGGGCGCGGCGCTGGCGCGCGCGGCACGCCGTCCGGACGCCTGGGACAGGGCCCCCTCCGGCGGTCTGATGGCGCTGCGCACCGTGCTCGCCCGGATCGTCGGCGGCAGCGTGGCACCCGGGGACGTGCTGGTCACCGCCGGCGGGCAGAGCGCCCTGTCGATCGCGTTCCGGGGTATCGCCGGGCCCGGCAGCCCGGTCCTGGTGGAGTCCCCCACCTATCCCCGGGCCCTGGCCGCCGCCCGCGCCGCGGGGCTGCGGCCTGTTCCGGTGCCGCTCGACGCCGACGGCCTGCGGCCGGACATGCTGGCCGACGCGTTCGCGATGACCGGCGCGCGGCTGCTGTACTGCCAGCCGACGTTCCAGAACCCGACCGGTACCGTGCTGGCGCCCGACCGGCGCCGCCAGATCCTCGATGTGGCGCGCGCCTCGGGCGCGTTCGTGCTGGAGGACGACTTCGCGCGGCACCTGGGACACGGCCGCGCCGTGCCGCGCCCGCTGGTCGCCGACGACCGCGACGGCACGGTCGTCCACGTCACCTCACTCACCAAGCCCGCCGCGCCGAGCCTGCGGATCGGGGCGCTGGTGGCCCGCGGGCCGGTCATGGAGCGCATGCGGGCGGTGCGCCTGGTCGACGACTTCTTCGTCACCCGCCCGCTCCAGGAAGCCGCGCTTGAGGTGCTCAGCTCCCCGTCCTGGGACCGGCACGTCCGCTCTCTCGGTACGGCACTGCGGGAGCGGTGCGCGGTGCTGGCCGCCGCGCTCACCCAGGAGATGCCCGGCGCGACCCTGACCGGGCTGCCGGCGGGCGGGTTGCACCTGTGGGTTCGCCTGCCGTCGGGCGTGGACGACACCGTCCTCACCGGCGCCGCCCGGCAGCGCGGCGTCACCGTCAGCGCCGGCGGCCACTACTTCGCCGCCGAGCCGCCGGCGGCTCACCTGCGGATCGGGTTCGCCGCGGCCGCCGACCACGCCGAACTGAAGGAGGGCGCACGTCGGCTGGGAGCCGCGTTCACGGACCTCGACCTCGGTCCGCAGGAGGGGTGAGCGGGGGCCCGGTTCCGCGCAGCGCCTACGCCTCGTCGCCGTCCTCCAGGCGGAACCCGACCTTCAGCCCCACCTGGTAATGCTGGATCTGTCCGTCCTCGATGTGCCCCCGCACCTGCGTGACCTCGAACCAGTCCAGGGAGCGAAGCGTCTGCGAGGCCCGCGCGATGCCGTTGCGGATCGCCTGGTCGACGCCCTCGTGCGAGGTGCCGACGATCTCGGTGACGCGGTACGTGTGGTCCGACATGAGGGGGTTCCTCCCGGCCGTGGGTGACATCGTGGAGTGCGTCACTCCACGGTGCACCAGCGCGCGCCCGCGCGCGAGATGGCGTATCCAACGGATGACCGTCGGCGTGTCCGTCGGCGTGTCTGTGGGCTCACCCCCTTGACCAGTCCATTGGTACGGACCAAAATCCAGCCAGTACCCGTTCGAGCCACCTGCTCACCCCCCGCGTCGGGCTGACCTTCCCCTGTCCGCAGGCAGAAAGTGACCCACGTGAAGCCGCACCGCCGCGCCGTCATACCCATGGCGCTCGCCCTCTCCTCCGCCGTCCTGCTCGCCGGGTGCGGCCTGCTGCCCGGGGGAGACGAGCGCAGGACCGTCACCGTCTGGCTGATGCGGGGCAGCGCCTCACCGGAGTTCGTCGAGCGCTTCACCGAGGAGTTCGAGAAGGAGCACGACGCCATCGACCTGGACATCCGGGTCCAGGAGTGGACGGGCATCGGCGCCAAGGTCAAGAAGGTGCTCAAGGAGAAGGACGGCGAGGGACCCGACGTCATCGAGGTCGGCAACACCCAGGTCGCCCAGTACGTCGACGAGGGCGGCCTGTACGACCTCACCCTGGAGTCCGCGCGCGACCTCGGCATGGACGACTGGCTGCCGGGCCTCGCCGAGCCGGGCCGCTACAACGGCGCCCAGTACGGCATCCCCTGGTACGCCGCCAACCGCGTCGTCATCTACAACAAGGACCTCTTCGCGAAGGCGGGCATCAAGCGGCCGCCCCGCACCCGCGAGGAGTGGACGGCGGACACCGAGAAGCTCAACACCGGCGGGAACCAGGGCATCTACCTCGCGGGCCAGGACTGGTACACGCTCGCCGGGTTCATCTGGGACGAGGGCGGCGACCTCGCCAAGGAGACCAAGGAGTCCTCCGGCGACTGGCGCGGCAGCCTCCATTCGGCGGCGGCGCTGCGCGGCATGGCGTTCTACCAGCGCCTCCAGGCACTCGGCCAGGGCCCGCGCGACGCCGACGAGGAGCATCCGGCGCAGGCCGGCGTGTTCGCGGGCGGTGACGTCGCCCAGATCGTCGCGGTGCCCGGCGCGGCGCGGGCCATCGAGGAGAAGAACCCCGACCTGAAGGGCAAGCTCGGCTACTTCCCGATCCCCGGCAAAACGGCGGGCAAGCCCGGCGCCGTCTTCACCGGGGGCTCCGACCTCGTCGTGCCCGAGCACAGTGACGACCACGAGGGCGCCGTCGAGGTGATCGAGGCCCTGGCGGGCGAGAAGTGGCAGACCGATCTGGCCAGGACCATGAACTACGTACCCAACAAGGCGAAGCTGGCCCCGGCCGTCGCGGGCGAGGAGGGCGCCGCGGCGATGGCCGTCGGCGCGGCCAACGGCCGGGCGACCCCGAACTCCCCGCGCTGGGCGGCCGTCGAGGCCGACAACCCCATCAAGGGCTATATGACCGCGGTCCTGACGGGCGGCGACCCGGAGACCGAGGCCCGCAAGGCCTCCCGCGAGATCACCAAGGCGCTGAGCATCGGCGGGCTGTGACGGACGGCCCGGCGCCGTACACGTTCGTACGGCGCCGGGCCCGCCTCACACCGGCGTGCTCAGCGACAGCGCGAAGCGGCCCCGCTCGTCCGTCCACCAGTGCGTCAGGTCCAGAGCGGCGCCCGCCAGTTCGGCCCGCACGCCGTCCTGCCTGAACTTCGCCGAGATCTCCGTGCGCGTCTCCTCACCGGCGGCGAAGTCGACGGCCAGATCGAGTGCGGGAACCTTCACCGTCTGGTCGGCCGTGGAACGCAGCCGCATCTCGATCCACTCCCGTCCGCGGTCCCAGACAGCGACATGCTCGAAGGCCGCCGGGTCGAAGTCCGCGCCCAGCTCGCGGTTGATCACCGACAGGACGTTCTTGTTGAACGAGGCCGTCACACCCGACGCGTCGTCGTACGCCGAGACGAGCACCGACTCGTCCTTCACCAGGTCCGTGCCGAGGAGCAGCGCGTCACCGGGGGAGAGGAGGTCGCGCACCGAGGAGAGGAACGCCGCGCGTTCGGTGGGCAGCAGATTGCCGATCGTGCCGCCGAGGAACGCGACCAGGCGCGGCCCCGGCGTGCCCGGCAGCGCCAGACCCCGCGTGAAGTCGGCGATCAGGGCGTGCACGTCGAGCGAGGGCCGCTGAGCGAGCAGGGTGTTGGCCGCGCCGGTCAGCGCGCTCTCGCTGACGTCCACGGGGACGTAGGTGTGCAGGGTGGTCATGGCGTCGATCAGGTGGCGGGTCTTCTCCGAGGAACCCGAGCCCAGCTCGATCAGGGTGCGCGCACCGGTGATCCCGGCGATCTCGGCGGCACGGGAGACCAGGATCTCGCGCTCGGCGCGGGTCGGGTAGTACTCGGGAAGGGTGGTGATCTCCTCGAAGAGGGCGCTGCCGCGCGCGTCGTAGAACCACTTGGGCGGCAGCGACTTCGGGGTGCGGGTCAGGCCGTGCAGTACGTCGGCGCGCAGTGCGGCGCCGGTGGCGTCCTCGGGCAGGGTACGGGTCAGCAGGAACGGGCTCACGCGGGTGGCTCCTTGAGCGGTGTCAGCAGTACGTCGGTGTGGCTTGCGGCGAGCAGGGTGCGGTCGGGCACCTCGCACCAGTGCGGGTCGTCGTCGTAGGGCTCGGAGGCGACCACGGTGCGGCGGCCGGGCTCCGCGAGATACCAGAGCGTGTCGCCCCAGGTGGTCGCGGTGATCGTGTCGCCGTCGGTCAGGAGAAGGTTCAGGCGCGATGCGGGGGCCGCCTCGGCGACCTCAAGGACGGTGTCGGCCAGGGCCTGCCCGGCCTCGTCGCCGCGCCGCAGCCGGTGCAGGACGAGCGCCCACACCAGCGCGGAGTCGCAGCGCGCCTCCATCGAGAGCAGCTCGGCGGGCGGCAGGCCCTCGGCGAGCGCGGCGAGCGAGCGGGGCCAGCCCGTCACCGCGCCGTTGTGGCTGAACAGCCAGGGCCCGGCGGAGAACGGCGCGGCCGCGGCCTCCCCGTCCGCGCCCGCCAGCGTGGCGTCGCGCACCGCCGCGAGCAGCGCCCCGGAGCGCACGACCCGGGCGAGGTCGGCGAAGGACTGGTCGCCCCAGATCGGCCCGGTGCGGCGGTAGCGGGCGGGAGCGGGGTCCCCGTCCGCGTACCAGCCCACTCCGAAGCCGTCGGCGTTGACCGTGCCGTAACGCTGGCGGCGCGGCGCCCACGACTGGCGGTACAGGCCGTGCGCGGGCTCCACGAGAAGGCTTCCCAGCGCCACCGGCGGGCCGAGATAGGCGAAGTGGCGGCACATCAGGAAGCCTCCGGGGCCGGAACCGCCTCGGACGGTCCCGCGTCCCGCGCCGTGCGGAACCCGGAGAAGATCTGCCGCCGCACCGGGTGGTCCCAGTTGCGGAACGTGCCCCGGCAGGCCACCGCGTCCACGGAGAACGCCCCGCCGCGCAGCACCTTGTAGTCGCCGCCGAAGAAGACGTCCGAGTACTCGCGGTAGGGGAAGGCGGCGAAGCCGGGGTAGGGCAGGAAGTCGCTGGACGTCCACTCCCACACGTCACCGATCAACTGCCGCACACCGAACGGTGACTCGCCCGCCGGATAGCTGCCCGCGGGGGCCGGACGCAGATGCCGCTGCCCCAGGTTCGCCCGCTCGGGCGTGGGATCCGCGTCGCCCCACGGGTAGCGCGTGGAGCGGTCGGCCACCGGATCGTGCCGGGCGGCCTTCTCCCACTCCACCTCGCTGGGCAGGCGCCGGCCCGCCCAGCGCGCGTACGCGTCGGCCTCGTACCAGCTGACATGCAGCACCGGCTCGTCGGCGGGCACCGGCTCGACCGTCCCGAAGTGACGCCGCAGCCACTGCCCGCCCTCGCGACGCCAGAACAGCGGGGCGCGGAGCCCGTTCTGGCGGACCGTCGCCCAGCCCGCCGGAGCCCACCAGCGCATCTCCTCATAGCCGCCGTCGTCGATGAAACGCTGGTACGCGGCGTTCGTCACCGGCGTGGTGTCGATGAGGAACGGTGGGACCGTGCGGCGGTGCGCGGGGCGTTCGTTGTCCAGGGCCCACGGCTCGGTGGAGGTGCCCATCGTGAACGGGCCGCCCGGTACGAGGACCTCGTCCGGCCCGGTGAAGGGCGGGCCGGGCTCCGGGTCCGGCGCGGTGAGCGCGGCGGGGCCCGAGCGCAGCTGGTGCGTGATGAGCATGGTCTCGTCGTGCTGCTGCTCGTGCTGCGCGATCATCCCGAACGCGAAACCGGCGTCGGTGAGCGCGCTGCCGCGCAGCGGCGTCCTCTCCAGCACGTCGAGCGCGCGGCCCCGCACCTCGGCCGCGTAGCCGCGGGCCTCGGCGGGCGCGAGCAGCGGGAGGCTCGGCCGCTCGGCGCGGGGATGCTCGAAGGCGTCGTAGAGCGAGTCGATCTCGGGCCGCATGGCGTCGCGGCCCGCGACCGCGCGCAGCAGCCACTGCTCCTCCTGGTTGCCTATGTGCGCGAGGTCCCAGACCAGCGGCGACATCAACGGCGAGTGCTGCGCCGTCAGTTCGGCGTCCTCGACACATGTGGTGAGCAGGGTGGTGCGGTCCCGGGCGGCGAGGAGCGCGGCGAGCGCGCGCTCGCGCAGGGCTTCCGGGTCGGTGGTGGAGCCGTTCATCGGCGGGCGTCCTTCCCCGTGGTGTCCTGGTGTCGAAGTGCGTCGCCCAGGCCGTCCAGCAGGTCGTCCGCCGGGCAGCGGCCCCGCGCGACATACTGCTCGGCGTACGTCGCGACGGCGTCCCTCATCGATGCGTCCGCGCCCATCCGGGGCAGCGCGTCGACGGCGGCGGCGAAGCAGGTGACGGCGGCCTCGCGCAGCTCGGCGTCGGCCGGGCCGTGGCGCGCCGCGTCCAGCCAGAGCGTGCTGTGCGGCGCTGTGGCGGAACCCTGCCGCCCGTCCTGCCCGTCCCGCTCGGCGAGCGGCTTGACGGCCCGGTAGGCGGTCTCGGACGCCTGCGGGTCGTCGAACAGCGCGCTCGTCACGGCGAGCGGCACGATCCAGCCGTCCTCGCCCGGCTGGGCGTCGACCATGCGCAGCTCCAGGTGGCCGCGCGGGCGTACCGGCGGGAACAGCGTGGTGAGGTGGTAGTCGAGATCGTCGCGGGTCGGCGGCCGGGGCAGGCGCGAACGGGTCCAGGCGCGGAAGGTGAGCCCTTCCGGGACGGTCCAAGGGCCCTCGCCCGGCGCGCCCTTGACACACATCACCGGCGCGTCCAGGGCGTGCCGTGTCCAGGTCTCGCGCGCTTCCCCGTCGAGCGGCGGGGCGCCGGATCTGCCGGGCTCGATGCCCGCCCACACGGCCTGCCGGGTGGACCGCCAGCCGGTGGGACGGCCGTCCTGGAGCGGGGAGTTGGCGAACGCGGCGACCAGGACCGGCCCCAGCAGATGGGCGAGGCGCCAGCGGCGCGCGTAGCCGAGCGGGCCCGGCTCCTCGTACCCGGCGTCCAGACAGACCTGCACGGACGCCGTCGAGCACATCATGCGGCGCCCGGCGGGGCCGCCGCGGTCGAGGGAGGCCTCCAGCGCGTCATAGCGCGGCTCGCGCAGGATCCGCGACGGCGGGCGCCACGGGTCGGCGCCGACCCCGCTGAGGGTGAGGCGGTGGGAGCCCAACACGTCACGGACGAGGTCGAGGTCGGCTCGCATGGCCGACACGCACTCCGTCAGGGAAGCGGCGGGCAGCGAGCTGAGCTCCAGCTGGCCGCCGGGTTCGACGGTGAGCGACGCGTTCAGGGGCAGGGCCCGCAGTGCGGCGTAGGCCGCTTCGAGGCGGGCGGCGGGGACGGGCAGATGGGCCAGTCCGGGCTCGTGGACGAGCCATTCCAGTTCGACACCGGTGATGCGGGGCGGTCCTGTCTTGAAGCAGATGCCGCGGACCAGGGCCTCCACTTCCGCCTCGGTCACCGTGTCCGGTGCCTTCGTGTCGGGCGGAGTGCGGTGTTGCGTACAGTCTCCCTCGGACATGCGGGGGATCCTTCCAGTCGAGAGTGCTCGTCACACCCAAAACCCTCAAGGGCGTTCGCACAAGAGTGCCCTTGAAGCTGTTCTCGCACCGGGAATTTCTGTTGCGTGTACGGGCCGGGGCCCCCACGTAGGCGCTGTGGCGGACCCTGACGCTGTCGTGACGCCTACGGTGCCGGTCGCGCGTCCGGGACCGGCGCGGGCCACCGCTCGTACCACCGCTGGTCCGCCTCCAACTGGGCGGCCAGGGAGACCAGGAGCGGCTCGCTGCCCGCGGGCCCGAGCAGTTGCGCGCCGACGGGGAGGCCGCCCGTGACATGCCCGGCGGGGACGTTGACGCCCGGCCAGCCGAGGACGTTCCACGGCCAGGCGTAGGGGCAGGCGGCGATCATCGCCTGGTCGGTGCGCCAGCCGCTCATGGCGGCCAGCGTGCCGATCCGGGGCGGGGGAGTGGCCGTCGTCGGCGCGATCACCACGTCGTACGTCGAGAAGACCGCGCCCACCCGACGGTGCAGCGCGGCCTCCGAGCGCCGCGCGAGCCGCAGCGGTGTGCCGCTCAGCAGCCGTCCCATGCGCGCCGCCTCGCGCGTACGCCGGTCCAGGAGCGCCGTGTCGGGGACGTGCCGTGCCCACTCCGCGATGCCCGCCGTGGCCCGCGGCACGAACGCCAGGCCGATCCGGCCGTAATCCGGATCGGCCTCCTCCACGTCGTGCCCGAGCGCGGCGAGCCGGTCCGCCAGTGCGACGACCCGCTGCCGCACCACCGGATGCAGCCGCTTGGACGTCGCCGTGAACGGCATGCGCAGGGAGAGCGCGATCCGCAGCCGCCCCGGGTCACGGGTCGCCGCGTCGGCGGCGCGCACGGCGCGTGGGCGGTGCAGGTCGCCCGCGTGGCTGCCGCTCGCCGCGTCGAGGAGCAGCGCGGCGTCGGCGACGGTCCTGGCGAGCGGGCCGTTCACGGTGATGCCCTGGAACGCCTCGGGCCACGGCCACGTCGATATCCGGCCGCGCTGCGGCTTGATGCCGACCAGATGCGTCCAGGCCGCGGGGATGCGCACCGACCCCGCGCCGTCCGAGCCGAGCGCGGCGGGGACCAGGCCCGCGGCGACCGCGGCCGCCGAGCCGCCCGACGAACCGCCCGGCGTATGCCCGGTGTTCCACGGATTGCGCGTGTCGCCAAAGCCGGGCCCCTCCGTGAAGGGCCACTGCCCCAGCTCGCACGTGTTGGTCTTGCCGACGATCACGGCGCCGGACGCCCGCAGCCGCCGCACCGCCTCGCAGTCCTCGGACTTGGCCGGGAAGTCGCCCCGGCAGCCGAACGCGGTCGGCTCACCCGCGATGTCCATGTCGTCCTTGACGGCCAGCGGCACCCCCAGCAGCGGCCGACCATCGAAAGGCCCGCCCGCCGCCAACTCCCGGTCGGCGGCGTCCGCTTCGGCGAGCGCGGCATCGGCCCGCACCCGCTTGAACGCGTTCAGGACGGGCTGCGCCGCCTCGATCCCGGCCAGCGTCCGCTCGGTCAGCGCACGCGAGGACACCTCTCCCGAGGCCAGCGCGCGAGCGGTGCGCGCCAGGCCTTCGGCACGGTCGGCAGTCATGTGGAGGCACCTTCGGTCGAGGACACGTGCCCGCACGTTAACCGGCGAGTAGGCGGCCGCGGAACGACAGCGGATGAGTCAAGACGCAACAGGAGCAGAGAAGTTCAAGAGCGCCCGGCCGCGCTCCGGCGCCCGCCTGCCGGGGCCGCGCCACCGTCTGCGAGGATGCCGATGTCATGGTGCAGATACCGAACCAGCAGCCCGCGCAGCGCCCCGTGCCGACGAGCGCCGACGTCGCTCGCCTGGCGGGCGTCTCCCGCGCGACGGTCAGTTACGTCCTCAACAACACGAGTGCCGTGCGGATCAGCGAGCCCACACGCCGCCGCGTCCACGAGGCCGCGAGGGAGCTCGGCTACGTCCCGCACGCCGCCGCCCGCAGCCTGCGCGCCGGACACAGCCGCATGGTCCTCATGCCCACGTCGGAGATACCGATGGGCCCGCTCTTCGGCCGGTTCTTCAACGAACTGCAGTGGGCGCTGAGCCGCCTCGACTACACCGTCGTGCAGTACGCGAGCCTCGGCATGACCGGCGAGGACGCCGCACGGGCCTGGGCCGAGCTGCGGCCCGTGGCCGTCCTGGCCCCTGACGCCTCCGCGCTCGGACCGCGCGGCGTGACGGTCCTGAAGCGTTCCGGCGCCAAGGCCGTCTTCACGCTCGGACCGCACCGCGTCGAGGGCGCGCACGCGCTCCTGATGGACGGACGCCGGGTGGGAGAGGCCGCGGCCCTGCACCTGCTGGCCCGCGGGCGGCACCGGATCGGCGCGATCGTCCCCGACGGGCCCGGCCTGGAGATCTTCTCGCGGCCCCGCGTCGAGGGACTCCGCGAAGCGGTCGACACCGCGCGCGTCGCCGGCGCCTCGGTCACGGAACTGCCCCTCGCCTACGAAGAGGAATCCGCCGCCCGGCTCGCGGCGCGCTGGCGCTCACTGGGCCTGGACGGCGTCTTCGCGTACAACGACGAGTACGCGATGCTGCTGATGCGGGCCCTCCAGGACGAGGGCATCGCGATACCGGACGAGGCGGCCGTCGTCGGCTCCGACGACCTGGTGCTCGGCAGACTGCTGAGGCCCCGGCTCAGCACCGTCCGCATCGAGCTGCCGTCCGGCCGCGGCCTCGCGGAACTCGTCGACCGCGTGGTGCGCGACCCGGGCGCCGCACCCGAGGTGCACGACGTGCTCGGAGCGGACGTCGTACACCGCGAGTCCAGCTGAGCGGCGCAGGCTGACTACCGCAGGCTCACTGCTCCTGCTGCCCGCCCTGCTCCTTGGCCTGCTCCTCGGCGACCTGCCTGCGCACCTCGTCCATGTCCAGCTTCCTGGCCTGGCCGATGACGTCGGTGAGCGCCGCCTCGGGCAGCGCGCCCGGCTGGGCGAAGACCGCCACCTGATCGCGGACGATCATCAGGGTCGGGATGGACTGGATATCGAAGGCGGCGGCCAGCTCCGGCTGGGCCTCCGTGTCGACCTTGGCGAAGACCAGGTCGGGATTTGCCTCGGCGGCGTTCTCGTAGACCGGGGCGAACTGCCGGCAAGGACCACACCACGAAGCCCAGAAGTCGATCAGAACGAACTCGTTGTCCGTGACCGTCTGGTCGAAGTTCTCCTTGGTGAGCTCCAGCGTCGCGCTGCTCATGGTGTGTCCCTACTTCCTCTATGGGGCGTAGCCGCTGTGCACAACGGCCGATGGTGCGAACGTATTCCGCCCGTCACGCGCACGGAGCTGTTCCCCGCGTGTACAGGCGTGTCCCGCGCGCGTACCCATGTGGCCACCGCGCACACCTGCCGACAGACTGTCCTCATGACGGATGCCAAGACGTACGACGTAGTAGTCATCGGTGCAGGTCCCGTGGGGGAGAACGTCGCGGACCGGGCCCGCGCGGCGGGCCTGAGCGCCGCGATCGTGGAGAGTGAACTCGTCGGGGGCGAATGCTCCTATTGGGCGTGCATGCCCAGCAAGGCCCTGCTCCGCCCCGTCATCGCACGCGCGGACGCCCGCCGCGTCCCCGGGCTGAGCCCGTCCGTGCAGGGGCCGCTGGACACCGCGGCCGTCCTCGCGCACCGCGACGACTACACCTCGCACTGGAAGGACGATGGCCAGGTCGGCTGGCTGGAGGGCGTCGGCGTCGACCTGTACCGCGGCCACGGCCGCATCACGGGACCCCGCGAGGTCACCGTCACCGGTACGGACGGCACCGAGAGCCTGCTCAAGGCCCGCCACGCCGTCGCCGTCTGCACCGGCACCCGCGCGGCCCTGCCCGACCTGCCGGGCCTCGCCGACGCCAAGCCGTGGACGAGCCGTGAGGCGACCGCCGCCGACCACGTGCCGGGCCGCCTCCTGGTGGTCGGCGGCGGCGTCGTCGCCGTGGAGATGGCCACCGCCTGGCAGGCGCTCGGGTCCGGCGTGACCATGCTGGTGCGGGGCGACGGGGGCCTGCTGCCCCGTATGGAGCCCTTCGCGGGCGAGCTGGTCCAGGAAGCCCTGACGGAGGCGGGCGCCGAAGTCCGCTCCGGAGTCTCGGTCACCGCCGTGAAACGCGAGAACGGCACCGTCACGGCGACCCTGGACGACGGCTCGGCCCTCCAGGCCGACGAGATCCTCTTCGCCACGGGCCGCGCCCCCCGCACGGACGACATCGGCCTGGAGACGGTGGGCCTTGAGCCCGGCTCGTGGCTGCCGGTCGACGAGAGCCTGCGGGTCAAGGGCAGCGACTGGCTGTACGCCGTCGGCGACGCCAACCACCGCGCGCTCCTCACCCACCAGGGCAAGTACCAGGCCCGCGTCGCGGGCGCGGCCATCGCCGCCCGCGCCCAGGGCGTCCCCCTCCTGGAGACCGACCGCTGGGGCGCCCACTCCGCCACCGCCGACCACGCCGCCGTCCCCCAGGTCGTCTTCACCGACCCCGAGGCGGCCTCGGCGGGCCTGACCCTCGCCGAGGCGGAGGCCGCGGGCCACCGCGTCCGCGCCGTCGACTACGACATGTCGGGCGTCGCGGGCGCGGGCCTCTACGCCGACGGCTACCGCGGCCGCGCCCGCATGGTCGTCGACCTGGACCGCGAGATCCTCCTCGGCGTCACCTTCGTCGGCCCGGGCGTCGGCGAGCTGATCCACTCGGCGACGATGGCGGTGGCGGGCGAGATCCCCCTGAACCGCCTGTGGCACGCGGTCCCGGCCTACCCCACGATCAGCGAGGTGTGGCTGCGGCTCCTGGAGACGTACCGCGGCTGAGCACGGCGGCGGGGGCTGCCCCGAGACGTCTGCCCCGAGGCGTTCACTCTCAGGCAAGCCCCCGTGCGCCGACGGGCGAGTGCGACCCCGCCGCCGCTTCCGGCCTCGGCGGGACAGTCCGCCTCGGCGCCCGCGCTCTCCCCCCGGTAGGCACCCACATGAGTACCGCCTCGTCTCGAACGTCGGCAGCTGGATGCGGACGGTCGGCGGCCAGTGGCTCCTGACCCGCCGCTACGCCCCGGAGTCGGAGACAAATACGGCTTGCCGAGAAATGCACGGAGCATTGCCTGAGGGAGAACGCTTTTCGGGGCGGCCGCCGACGCGCGGCCTCGGTCCCGGGGAGTAGGACCATCGCCTCATGCGCGCCCCGGCACCGCTGATTAGGGTCAACTCCCATGCAGCCCAGGGAAATACCGGCCCGGCAGAACGCTCGCCGCGATGTACCGGAGCGCACGCGCGACACTCTCGGACGGCTCGCCCGCGAGCGGGACATCTGGGTGTCGACAGCTCACCCCGACCACGGCCCGCACCAGATCCCCCTCTGGTTCCGTTGGGACGGGGAGGCCGTGTGGATGTGCACCGGCGCGACCTCCGCGACGGCCCGCAACGTGCGCGAGGAGCCCCGTGTACGCCTGGCGTTGCCGGACGCCTTCGACGTGGTGCTCCTGCGCGGGACGGCGGAGTGCTTCTCGGCCGGGGAGATGCCGGAGAACGCCGCGGCGGCGTTCACCGCGAAGTTCGGGTGGGACCCGCGTGCGGAGCACAGTCCCTATCTGTACATCCGCGTGACGCCGAGGACCGTGCTCGCCTGGCGCGGCGAACCGGAGCTGCGCGGCAGGGTCATCATGCGGGACGGGACGTGGCTGGAGCGGCCCCCGGCCGCCGGCTGAAGTGTCGTATGGCGGACGCCTGGACCTCCCTCGGCCAGCCGCTCGTCCCGGCCCGCGCCGCACGCCCCACCTCATATGACCAGTTCGGTCATATCCCGCATGCCGAAAAGGACGGCACAAGTACGTGGATAGGCAGGCTCACGGTGGCCGCGGTGGCGCCCAGCCGGGGCTTCGCCACGCCGTCGCCGACCTGATCCTCGACGCGGTCCGGGCCACCCGCTGACCCACGGCCGTGCGAGGCAGTGTTCCGCAAGCAGTTCGCGGCCGGCGTGCCCACCAGGGCCGCGCAGGTCATGGCCACGGGCCAGCGCCCGATCACCCTGGCCGCCCTCCAGGAGCCGGTCATACTGCCGTTGTCGCCCTTCGGTTCCAGGCCGGTGACGGTGAGCGCCGAGGGCGGGGCGGGGGCGCGTCAGCTGCTCGCGTAGACGTCCTCGACGTAGCGCCCTTCGGCGACCAGGCTCCGCCACCAGTCCTCGGCGGCCTCGGCGTCGCCTCCCGCGTACTTCGTACGTATGCGCTGGAACGCCTCGCGCACGCCGGGGGCCATCCGGGAGCCGTCACCGCAGACGAGGACCGCCGCTCCGGCCTCCAGCAGGCGCCAGACCTCCTCGGCCTCGGCCGCGATCCGGTGCTGGACGAAGAGCAGCTCGCCCTCGGGGGCCCTGGAGTACGTGGGGCGCATGGACACCGCGCCCGCGCGTTCCGCGTGCTCCAGTTCCGCGCGGTGGAGATAGTCGACGTCGGGGTGGTCGCAGCCGAAGTAGCAGAGCGCGGGGGCGAGTACGGTGCCGCCGCGCAGCAGCTCCAGGCGGTCGGCGATCGCTCCGCGGAAGGGGGCGAGGCCCGTGCCCGCGCCGACCATGATGACCGGCGTCCGCGGGTCGCCGGGCATGCGGAAGGAGTCCCGGCAGGGCTGCACGCGCGCGTGGAGGGTGTCCCCGGCCCGTACGCGGTGGAGGTACGAGGAGCCCGTGCCGCGGAAGGTCCCGCGGCCGGAGCGGTCCGGCGCCGACAGGAGCGAGACCATCAGCTCGGCGTGGCCCGGCGAGGCGGCGGGCGACGACGAGATCGAGTAGTGGCGGGTCCGGATGGGCGGCAGCAGGTCGAGCAGCACGGGCCAGGGCCGCCGCCCCCGCAGCGCCGGATGGTCCTCGATCAGGTCGAGCAGGCTGCCGGGCCGCGCCGCCAACGCCGCCTGGTCCGCCGCCAGTTGCTCCAGAGCGATTCGCTCGGGTGGGCACTCGTTGTGTGCGGCGAGCAGGGCGACCTGCTCGGCGGTCGGCGCGTCGCGCAACTCGACGTATCGGCGGAGGAGTTCGCGTACGGCGACCGGGCGGTCCAGCGGCAGGGTGGTCCGTCCGGGCTTGTGCGCCCGGATGTTCAGGACCGCGCCCAGGTCGACACCGAGCACCGCCGCCGCGCGCTCGACCGACTCCGGTTCGTTGACCGGGAGGACGCTCAGGTGGTCGGCGGTCCGGTAGGTCACGCCGTCGGGGAGCGCGACGCGCAGGAACCGCTTCGGGCGGGCGAGCGGGTGCGTCATGTCGACGAGGTCGGCGCTCTCCACGACGGTCATCGCCACCGTGCCGTGCCGGGCGGCCAGCGCGTCCAGCGGCCCGCCGGTGACCTCCACGACGTCGTAGGTGCCGGCCGGGGGAGCGGTGTCGGCGGCCCCGACGCTCCGCGGGTCGCCGTACCGCTCCAGCAGTGTGTGCCGCAGCGCCGAGGCGAAGCGCCGCACCGAACCGGCCAGGTCCCCGGAGGCATCGGCTTCGGCGCGCTCCAGGAGGCGGCGCGCACCCGCCGCGGCGAGCGCCTCGTCGATGAGGGTGGGCACCCGCTGGTAGGTGGCCGCCCAGTTCCGGTCGCCGACACCGAGGACCGCGTACCGCACTCCGGCGGCGGCGCCCGGCCCGGCCTCCGTCAGCCAGGAGACGAACTCCCGCGCGTCGTCGGTGGGTTGGCCGTTGTAGGAGGCGGCGACGATCACCACCGGCGCGTCGGCGGACAGCGCCCCGGCGGCCTCGTCCAGGGGCGCGACACGCACGTCGAAGCCGAGGTCGGCCGCCTGCTCGCCGAGTTGCTCCGCGTACGCGCGGCAGGTCCCGAAGTTGGAGCCGTGCAGCAAGGTCAGCGCGGTCCCGGCCGGGGCCCGGGTCGGCAGACCGTCCCGCGGCCGGTCGGCCGCGCCCGCCCCGTCCGCGGAACCGGCCGGGCCCGTGAGGGCGGTCAGCTCGCGCAGCGCGGACCGGCTTCGTTCGCGGTCCTCGGGCCTGCGGGCGGCCAGCGTCATGCTGAACCCGTCGGGCTTGAGAGTGAGGGTCTCCTTGACCTTCAGCTCGTAGCGGGCGTGGTCGACGAACCGGTAGCGGTGCACCAGCATGCCGAGCAGCATCGTGGCCTCGTGCAGCGCGAACTGCCTGCCGATGCAGGCCCGTTCGCCGGTGCCGAACGGCTTGTACGCGTGCGGGGAGCGGGCCGCCTCGGCCTCGGGGGCGAAGCGTTCCGGGTCGAACTCCTCGACGTTGTCGCCCCACACCGGATCACGGTGCAGCATCGGGGTGAGCACCACCACGTACTCGCCGGCCCTGACCGGGTGGCGTCCGCCGATCGTCGTGTCGACGCGGGCCCGGCGCTGGAACGCGGGGGCGGTGGGCCACAGCCGCAGCGCTTCGTTGAGGACCTGGCGTACGTAACGCAGCCTGCCCACGTCCTCGTACGACGGCTCGGGGTCCGGGGCGTCGCCCCACAGGGCGTCCACCTCGGCCTGGGCGCGGTGCAGGGCCGCCGGGTTCTTGAGGAGGTGGTAGAGGGCGAAGGCGAGCGTGCCCGAGGTCGTCTCGTGCCCGGCGATCAGGAAGGTGATGACCTGATTGCGGATGTTCGCCTCGTCCAGCATCTCTCCGCTGCCCGGGTGCGGGGAGTTGAGCATCAGGCCGAGCAGATCGTCGGTGGAGGCGTCGCCCGCCGCCTTGCGGGTCTCGATCACCTCGTCGACGACCCGCGCCAGGAAGGCGGCGTCGGCGGTGAACTCCGCGTCCTCGGCGGCGTAGTCCCCGCCGGGCACCCGCGCCAGCTTCGCCTGACTGTGTCCCAGCGACCGTACGAGCGCATCGACGAAGGGGTGGGGATCGGTGCGGCCGAAGGATTGGAAGTCGTAGCCGAAGCCGGACAGGCCGATGGTGTCCAGCGTCATCCTGGTCATGTCCTCCGAGACGCCCACCGGCGCGGACTCGGCCGCGCCCGGCGCGAACCGGGCGTCCCAGGAGGCGATGAGGCGCCGGGCCACGCGCAGCATGTGCGGGTGGTACGTACGCATCGAGTTCATGGCGAAGGCGGGGAGCAGGATGTCGTGCGCCTTGGCCCAGTTGGGCTCGTCGTCGTACGCCGTGAACAGACCGTCACCGGCGATGCCGCGGACGTTCTCCAGGGCCGGTCCGACGCCCTTGGCGAACCGCGTCTCGTCGGAGAGCTCCTCGACCAGCTCCAGGGAGGACGCCCAGACGCTGTCCCGCCCGTGGTAGCGGCGGACGTAGAGCGGGCCGTGCCGACGCGCGAGCTCCACGGCCTGCTGAACGGGGGTGCTCGTCAGGCCGGTCGCCGTGACATCGACGGTGGGGAGTCCGGGGTCCGGGTGGTTCCGGGGACCGCGGGCCTCGACGGTGGGGGATTCGCTCATGTCCAGTGCCTCTTCCCAAGGGTGCAGGGGAGTTGAGCGCCCGGTGCGCTGGGCGCCGCCTCCACCGTCGCGCGCCCCGGCCGACGGCCCGCCGCGAGAACTACGTAATCTTGTAGGAGGCTTTTCCCCGCCGTCGCTTGCGCGGGCGGGGACGACGTGGGTGAGGGTGCGGAGGAGGTGGAGGCGTGGCCCGGTCGGAGGGTGGACCGCCGAGTGCCACGGGCGCGGGCCCGGGCTCGGGCTCGGGCCCGGACAGGCCGAAGGTGGCGGACGCTACCGTCTGGCGTGGCAGGTTCCTGAGCCTGCTCGACCGCTCACCGGCGCCGACCGCCATCAGCAGCAGTGACGGGATGGTCGCGGTCGCCAACCCGGCCTTCGCCGGAGCCCTGGGACTCCGGCCGGGCCGCGTCGCGAACCGGCGGCTGCTCGACCTGCTCACGCCCACCAACAGGCAGCAGCTCCGCAAACTCGACGAGGCCATGCGCTCCGGCCGCCGGTCCCGCTACCCGGTCGAAGTCAGCTGGACGGCGGGGGACACGTCCCACCACGGACAGCTGACCGTCGAGCCGGTCACCGACCCGCTGGAGGACACGCCGCCCCTGTTGGTGACGTTGCGCGTGGCCCAGGAGGAGCGGGCGCGGCCCGGAGCCGCGACGACGCGACCCGACGACGTGGGCGAGGAGTCCGCGCACCCGGCGCTGAGCGCGCAGGAGGCTCGTATCCTGCGGCTCGTCGCGGGCGGCGCCACGACGGCGGTCGTGGCCCGCGCCGTCGGAATCGGCGTCGACGGCGTCAACTACCACCTCACCCGCCTGTGCCGTCGACTACGGGTGCCGAACCGGACGGCGCTGGTGGCCCGCGCCTACGTACTGGGCCTCCTCGACGCGACGGCGTGGCCACCTGAGGTGACCGTGCCCACCGCACGCCAGATTTCCCAGGTGTCCCAGGTGTCCCAGGTATCCCGGATGTCCCAGGTGGTCCGCCCGCCCAGGCCTCGTCGAGCGTGAGGCGTTCGACGGTCCCGTACGTCGATCGACGGAGGGCGGCGAGACCGCCACCACCGTGCCGCGAGCTCGGGGCGGGCGGGCCCGGCACGGCCCGGTGACGCGGGGCCGCGCCCCGGCGGTTAGCCTGGTGTCAGCGGCGATCTTTCCCGGGTCCGCCGGGCCTCCCCGGCCCTCCGGGCGCCGCGCGGCGGTGGGGCCCGCCGTACCCGAACCGCGGCGAAGGATGCCGCCAACGGTCCCTACTTGCGATCGAGCGCGCCCACGACAGGCGACGGCGAGTAGGAGGCGCATGCCGAGGAAGCCCCGGCGGTCCGAAGCGGTCGACGAACCCACGGACCCCGACATCGATTTCTCAGCGCCCGCGCCTGTGCCCGCGCCCGTGTCCGCGGGGCGCGGTGAGCTGACGCGCGGCCAGGGGCAGATCCTCGCGGCGGTGGCCGTGGGCGGCGGCATCGGGGCGGCGGCACGTTACGGCGCGTCCCTCGTCTGGCCGGTCGCCGCCGACGGCTTCCCCTGGTCGACGCTGGCGGTGAACGCCGTCGGATGCGCGGTGATCGGCGTCTTCATGGTGCTGATCACCAAGGTGTGGGCGGCGCACCGCCTGATGCGGCCGTTCTTCGGCACGGGCGTGCTCGGCGGCTTCACCACCTTCTCGACGTACGCGGTGGACATCGAACGCCTCGTGAGCGGCGGCCACGCCCGCACGGGCCTCGCGTATCTCGCACTGACCCTGCTCGCGGCGCTCGCGGCAGTGTGGAGCGCGGCGTGGACGACGCGCCGCCTGGTGGCGTGGAGGCGGCGCATGACGCGACGTACGGAGGGCCGGTGAACTGGCTGCTCGTGATCGCCGGAGGCATGATCGGCGCGCCGCTGCGCTATCTGACCGACCGCGCCGTGCAGACACGCCATGGCACGGTCTTCCCCTGGGGGACCTTCACCGTCAACGTCGTCGGCTGCCTGATCCTCGGCGTGCTCACCGGTGCCGTCACGGCGGGCGCCGCGTCCTCCGCCACGAAGCTCTTCCTCGGCACAGGGCTGTGTGGGGCCCTGACCACGTACTCGACCTTCTCCTACGAGACGCTGCGGCTCGCTGAAGAGGGGGCGCGGTTCTACGCGGTGGCCAACGCGCTGGGCAGCGTCGTCGCGGGCCTCGGCGCGGCCTTCGCGGGGGTGGCCGTCGCCGAGGCCGTCTGGCTATGACGCCTTACGCGCTGAAGGCTTAGGCGCTTCAGTACTTCGGCGCTTCAGTACGGAGGAGACCTCGGCCGCCCACCGCCAGGGCGCCGCCGTCCCACCGGGCCGGGAGTTGAAGTACTCCCAGCCGGCCACCCCGCCGAAGCCCCGATGCTTCGAGGCGAGCGCGCGGAGCGTCGACTTGAGCGTGGTCATGCCGACGTAGCCGCTGCCGCCGTTGGCCGGTGAGGTGAGCGTGCCGGCGACCACCTTGGACGCGGGAATCAGCCCCCGAGCGATGATCTCGTCATAATCGGCCGTGGACCCCATACTGCCCCAGCCGTTGTAGAACTGGGCGTTGAACCACGCGATGTCACCGCCCCGGCTGCGGTAAAGGTCGTCGTAGTCGAAACCGGAGAGATTTCCGCTGCCGCTGAGCGCGCTGCCCACCGGCGCGAGCGTAATGAGGAAATCCGCGCCGAAGTCGGCGCGCAGCGCGCTGATGACGCGCTCGATTCCGCCCAGCGACATCTGCTCCTCGACATCGAGGTCGACGCCGTCGAGCTGGTACCGCCGGATGAAGTCCCGCAGCAGCGGGTAATACGTGTCGAATTCGTTGTCGAGCCGGGTGAAGCTGCCGGGCGCCGCCCCGCCGACCATCGCGAGCACGTGTACGCCCTGGCCGCGCAGGGTCTTCAGGTCGCGCCACATCCGGTCGAACTTGGCCGCGCTCGGCGGATCGTCGTTCAAATGCACCGGTGCGTAAGGGCCGTTGAGGTCATTGAGGTGCACCGCGGCCACCAGTACATCCGTCACGCCGGTGTTGTGCTCGGTGAGCGCGAGCGGTGACACATACGTGCCATTCGCGTACTGCGTCTGGTAATAGACGACCACGCGCTTTCCCTTCGCGGCCGGGTTTCTCGCCGCCATCGCCGTACCGCCCGACGCGGCGGTGAACGCCAGTGCCGCGAGCAGAACGCTGCGCCTCTTCATGCTCATCTCTCCCCTGGGGTCGAAGTCGCCGCAATTCTTACGGGCGTTGCGGCGCATCGCTAGGGTGAGGAGAAGCTAATGCGCATTAGTTAGTGAGCCGGTGACTCGGTGAGCTCGTGGCGGAGCTGTACGACGCCGCCTGCTCCTTGAGTGCCAGGATCTCCTCGGGCGCCACCTCGCGCAGGATGGTGATGTTCCAGTCCGCCTCCCGCAGGGTGCGCGAGACGGTCGGCCAATCGACATCATTCAGATGGTCTTTCGCATGGCGGTCCTCACGGTGTTCGGCGCGGCACGGTGGCCGTCGTCGGGGCGGTGTGTCGCTTCGGGAGGAGATCACGCCTGGGTGAAGTCCCCGCTCAGCGCGGCGGCCATCCGCAGATGCGGTGCGGCGTCGGCCGCCCTGCCCTGCCGCTCCAGCGTGCGCCCCAGCATCAGCCGGGCGTAGCCCTCGACCGGGTCGAGTTCGACGACCTTACGCAATTCGGCCTCGGCGCGCAGCAGTTGGGCCGAGTGGTAGTAGGCGCGGGCGAGCAGCAGGCGCGGGGCGACCTGCTCGGGCACCTCGTCGGCCAGGGCGGCGAGGATCCTGGCCGCCGTGGCGTACTCCTTGGCGTCGAAGAACTGCCGCGCGCGCTCCCAGCGCTCCGCCGCGTTTCCGTGGTCGTAATAGGTCATTTCCACTGTCTGCTCCACTGTCCGCCTCCTTCGGACGCTGCAACGACCCCCTGTGGTTCAATATTCCACTACATGGAATGGCTGGACTGGGGCGGCCACGTGCGAGGCACCGGCGGGTGACTGACGCGCGGCGTCCCCGGGGCTAGGTTGTGCGGCATGAGCAATCTTGATCGCGAGGCGGTTCCGAGCCGGTGCGGCGGCCGGGGATTCGTCGTCGCCGAACCGGTACGGGAACTCCTCAGCCCCCGGCGCGTCAAGCTCGGCGAGTCCACCGAAGTCCGGCGCCTGCTGCCCAACCTCGGGCGCCGCATGATCGGCGCCTGGTGCTTCGTCGACCACTACGGCCCCGACGACATCGCGGACGAGCCCGGCATGCAGGTGCCGCCCCACCCGCACATGGGCCTCCAGACGGTCAGCTGGCTGCACGACGGGGAGGTCCTGCACCGCGACTCCACCGGCAGCCTCCAGACCATCCGCCCCCGCGAGCTGGGCCTGATGACGTCGGGCCGGGCCATCTCGCACTCCGAGGAGAGCCCGAAGCCGCACGCGCGCCTCCTGCACGGCGCGCAGCTGTGGGTCGCCCTGCCCGACGCCGACCGCCACACGGCGCCGCACTTCGAGCACCACGCGGAGCTGCCCCGGATCACCGCGTCCGGCCTGACCGCGACGCTGATCCTGGGCGGCCTGGACGGGGCGAGCTCGCCCGGCACGACGTACACCCCGATCGTCGGCGCGGACCTCACCCTGGCCCCCGGCACGGACGTAAGCCTCCCGCTGGAACGGGACTTCGAGTACGCGGTCCTCTCCATGTCCGGCGAGGCCCACGTCGACGGCGTCCCGGTACTCCCGGGCTCCATGCTCTACCTGGGCTGCGGCCGCACCGACCTCCCGCTGCGCGCCGAGTCGGACGCGTCCCTGATGCTCCTGGGCGGCGAACCGTTCGAGGAGGAATTGGTGATGTGGTGGAACTTCGTGGGCCGCTCCCAGGAGGACATCGAGGAGGCGCGGAGGGACTGGACGCAGGGCAACCGCTTCGGCGAGGTGAAGGGCTACGACGGCCCCGCGCTGCCCGCGCCGGAGCTGCCGCCGGTGGCGCTGAAACCGCGGGGGCGGGTGCTCTGAGGGCGCTGCGGCCGGTCGAGGGGGTCAGCCCGTGACGGCGGACAGGCGTGGCCGGTGCGTCGTGCCGGTGCGGCGGGAGCGCAGCGCCAGGGCGCGCAGGACCAGTTCGATGGCGAAGCGGTGGTCCGGCGAGGCCAGCAGGTCGCCGAAGGCCTTCTCCAGGTTGCGCAGCCGGTAGCGGACCGTCTGCGGGTGCAGATGGAGCAGCTCGGCCATCTGTACGGCGTTGCCCCGGGTGTCGAGCCACGCCCTCAGGGTGTCGATGAGGCGCTCGCGCTGATTGGCGGTGAGACCGGCCAGGGGCGCCAGTTGCTGCTTGGCGAGCGCCGTGATCAGGCCGGGGTCCGCATAGAGGGAGAGGGCCACCAGATGGTCCTCGCAGTGGATGTACGGGGCGCTGTCCAGGATGCCCGCCTCGGCGAGGCTCAGGGCTCTTCGGGCCCAGTGCAGGGACTCCGCCGCGTCCCCGAGAGGCACGGTCAGACCGACGGCCGCGCGGACGGTGTGCGGGGCCGCGTCCATGAAGGCGCGGCGGTGCTCGTCGACGGCGCCGGGTATCAGGGCGAGCGGGTGCGGGGAGCTCAGATCGACCAGGACGTCCTCGGAGATCGCCCCCCGATCCGGTCGTGCCTCCGCGCTGAACGCGATGGGCGTCACCTCGTCGGGCAGCTGCCACTTGGCGCGCTCGGCGAGTTCGACCAGGGTCGCCCTGGGGACGGCCACATCGGCGAGCAGATGCTCCAGGAGCCGCCGGCGCTGGATGTCCTGGCCCTGCTCCATCTCCGTCCGGGCCTCCTGGTATCCCTTGCGGGAGACCTCGATCAGGTCGTCCACGTAGGCGAGCAGGGCGTCGGCGAAGGAGAGCATCAGGCCGGCCGGCAGGTTGAGCCGACGCAGCATGCCCTTGGCCCGGTTGAGGGCGAGCCGGGCGCCGAGCCGGAAGATCGCCTGCATGGTGTCCAGGCTGCGGCCCTCGTAGGCCTCGAAGCGGCCGAACATGCGGCACACCTTGTCGCGTTGGACGGTGGAGGCGTCCGGGACGGCGACCTGGTCCACGAAACTCGTCAGATTGTGCTCGACGACGAGATGCACGGCCCGGGAATAGGGACCGTCGAGGACTTCCGCGTACTCGGGGTAGGAGCGGCGGATCTCGTCGATGACTTCCTGGATGAGTCCGGGCAGTTCGGGCCGCATGATGGTGGCGAACTCACGCGGCAGAGCAGACGCTGGATGTCCCGTATCTCCCGCCTTTACTACAGTTGCCATGGAACTCCCCTTACTCCGCGCGTGATCGGAACCGCTGACCGGTAGTGGTGGGGGACAGGACCGGTCCGAGGCGGCCTCGGTGGTCGCCTGCTGGCGGCGGGTCATAATTGATCTGGGCGCTGCGGAACCCCTGGCACGGTAGACCATGGACAGCTGGTGTGCATCCGGCTCACCACTCTCATTCGGACAACCTCGTTCCGCTGGTGACGTGTTCAGGGCGCCCTGCTCGGGCGCTGTCCGTCAAGGGTCCGGGAGTAGAATGCTCACTTGTGCATGAAGCCGCTCCCGGAATTACTGCCCGTGGGACAAGGAATTGCCTGATGTCTTCGAGCTCGGGCGCTTTCCCAATTCGGCCGTTGCGCCGTCCGGTTACCCGTGCGTAGGGTCCGGATCGCAGGTTGAGCAGGAAGTAGCAAGGTGAACAGGGAGTAGAGCGGGCTTTATCGGAAGGCGTAGCCCGGCACCTGCTTTCGGTCCTCCGGAGCGCGGATCCGGATTCCGCGTCGGTGGTCCCGGTTCCCTCCGGATCACTTGAGGACCCCTCCATCGGACCCCGCGGCGGCCCCCCTGCCGCGGGGTCCGCCCCCTGATCGGAGAGCAGCGATGAGAGGTGCCTTGAGCGGCCCGCGCACGGCGCGGCTGGCGGCCGTCACCGCGGCGGCGTGCGTGCTCGGTCCGCTGTCCGGGCCGGGCTCTGCCGCGCGGGACCAGCGGGAGGCCCGGCTCACGGCCGCGTACGCCTGCTCACTTGCCTCCGGTACGCAGTCGATCGAGGTCACCCTCGACGCGGAGTTTCCCGAGCGCGGCGCGGTGGGCAAGCCGATCCGGCCCGTGGGCGTGACCGTACGGGCGAGCCTGCCGCGGGCCGTGGTGGCGCGACTGCTGCCCGAGGGGGCGAAGTCGGTCTCCGGCACGGCCACGCTGGCCACGGCGGTCGCGCAGGGGCGGGAGCGGGTGCGGGCCGAGTGGGCGGATCTGACCGCGGGTGCGGTGGCGCTGCCCGCGGAGGGCGCCGTCGAGTTCGGCTTCAGTGGTGACGTACCGCATGTGACTGTCGGCTCTGCGGGCGAAGTCAGTTTCAGCGCCGGGCGGTTGGACCTGACGATCGCCGCCGAAAGCTCCACGGACACGGACGCGGACGCGGACGCGGACACGGGCAGGGGCACCAGCACAGGCACCGGTACGGACGCGGACACGGACACGGAAGCGGCAATAGGCACAGCACCCCCCGCGTCCACCGCGCTGACCTGCACCCCGGACCGCGACGCGGACCTGCTCCTCGCCACCGTCCCTGTCGAGGCCCCCACCACCGAGACCCCCGACGTGCCGTCCGTCGGCCCCACGAAACCGGCCCCCCGTACCCCGAACGGCCCCGACCCGAACGGCATCGACGCCGGACCCCGGTCCCGCGCCGCCACGGACGAGTGCCCGGCCGACCCCCCGAAGGGCAGGCTCGACCCGGAGCGGCTGCCCCCCGTACCGCCGGGCGGTGAAGTCACCGAGGGCGAACCGACCTCGGCGTGCGCGGTGCCGGTGGGCTTCGCGACCATGCGCAAGCTGAAGGGCTCGGCGATCGTCAACGACCCGCGAAATCCCCGGGTCGGCCTGATGCGTCTCGCGATGCTCATGCGTCATGTGTCCGCGCCCGAGTACAACGAGTACGACCATCTCGGGATCATGCAACTCCCCGACGTCAAGGGCACGTTCCTCGCCTTCGGCTTCCAGCCGATCACCGCCAAGGTGCGCTTCGAGGCGCGGCCGGCGACCGTGGTGAACATCATCAGGCCGGGCAAGCCGCCGGTCACCAGGGTCGGTTACCGGCAGCATCTGCGCCTCCACGGCGTACGGGTCAACGGCGTGCCCCTCGACGTCGGGCCCAGGTGCCGTACCTCACGGCCCATCGACACCCGGCTCACCGGCAGTTACCCGGTCACCAGTGGCGGGCTGCTCCAGGGCACGCTCGACATCCCACCCTTCTCGGGCTGCGGGGCGAACGGTGAGGACCTGGACCCCCTGCTCACGGCGACGGTCTCCGGGCCCGGCAACCCCTTGAAGATCCGGCAGGGCCCCCTCTGCACCGGATCGTCCTGCAAGGCGCCTCCCCTGCCAGAACTCTGATCCGCGAGCCGCTGTACGCAAGCCCGAACTCTGCGCCAAGGAGGTGCGATGGGAGTCGAAGTGGTCGTCGAAGGGCTGACCAAGTCGTTCGGAAAGCAGAACATCTGGCAGAACGTGACGCTCACCCTGCCGCGCGGTGAGATCAGCGTGATGCTCGGCCCGTCCGGCACCGGCAAGACGGTCTTCCTGAAGTCGATCGTCGGCCTGGTCCGCCCCGAGCGGGGGCACGTCCTCGTCGACGGCGTGGACATGGTCAACAGCCGCGAACGGGACGTGTACGAGGCGCGGAAACTGTTCGGCTTGATGTTCCAGGACGGTGCGCTCTTCGGCTCGCTCAGCCTCTTCGACAATGTCGCGTTCCCGATGCGCGAGCACACCCGCAAGAAGGAGTCGGAGATCCGCCGCATCGTCATGGAGCGGCTCGACCTGGTGGGCCTGGCCGGCGCCGAGAACAAGCTGCCGGGTGAGATTTCCGGCGGTATGCGCAAGCGGGTCGGTCTGGCCCGGGCCCTGGTGCTCGACCCGCAGATCATTCTCTGTGACGAGCCGGACTCGGGGCTCGATCCGGTCCGTACGTCGTATCTCTCCCAGCTACTCATCGACATCAACGCGGAAATCGACGCGACGATGCTCATCGTCACCCACAACCTCGATATCGCGGCGACCGTCCCGGACAACATGGGGATGCTGTTCCGCCGCGACCTCGTGACGTTCGGCCCGCGCGAGGTGCTGCTGACCAGCGACGAACCGGTGGTCGAGCAGTTCTTGAACGCCCGCCGGGCCGGCCCCATCGGCATGTCCGAGGAGAAGGACCAGGCCACCTTGGACCTGGAGGCCGCCCATGGCATCGTCGCCGGGCCCGCGACGGAGCGGACCGTCGTGCCGCAGCTGGCGCCCACCCCCGGACTGCCGGAGCGCAAGGCGGTGCGCCGGCGTCAGGAGCGGGTCCAGGGCATGCTGCACGAGCTGCCGCCCGCGGCCCGCCGCGCCATCGAGGCGAGTCTCCGAGGCAGTGACGCGCCCACGCCGGTCGTGTCCCGGGTGAGCCGGGGAGTGCACACATGACCGCACCCCTCGTCCCACGTCGGCCTCTGCCGGGCCTGGGTGTCCTGCGCGAGATCGGCCATATGTTCGCGCTCGCGGTGAGCGTGCTCCGCCTGATCTTCAAACGGCCCTTCCAATGGCGGGAGTTCGTCGAACAGTTCTGGTTCATCGCGAGCGTCACGATCCTGCCCGCGATGCTGGTGACGATCCCGTTCGGAGCGGTGATCGCCCTCCAGGTGGGCTCCCTGATCGAGCAGCTCGGCGCCCAGTCCTTCACCGGAGGCGCCAGCGTCCTTGTGATCATCCAGCAGGCCAGCCCGCTGATCGTGTCGCTGCTCATCTCGGGCGTCGCCGGCTCCGCGATCTGCGCGGACCTCGCCTCGCGCACCATCCGCGAGGAGCTGGACGCCATGCGCGTCATGGGCGTCTCGCCCGTCCAGCGCCTCGTCGTGCCCCGGGTGCTCGCCGTGATGCTGGTCGGGCTGCTCCTCAACGGCCTTGTCTCCGTGGTCGGCACCCTCGGCGGCTACTTCTTCAACGTCGTGATGCAGAACGGCACTCCGGGGGCGTACGTCGCCAGCTTCTCGGCCCTCGCCCAGCTGCCCGACCTCTACATCAGCGAGCTGAAAGCGCTGATCTTCGGCTTCATCGCCGGAGTCGTCGCCGCGTACCGCGGACTCCATCCGAAGGGCGGACCGAAGGGAGTGGGCGATGTGGTGAACCAGTCCGTCGTCTTCACCTTCCTCATCCTCTTCTTCGTCAACATGGTCCTGACGGGCATCTATCTGCAGCTCGTCCCCTCGAAGGGGCTGTGAACGATGGCCCTCCTCGACCGCGCGGGCAAGAGCCGCGCCTTCGCCTGGCTGGACCGGCCCGGCGACGAACTGCTCTTCTATGTACGGGCGTTGATCTGGATCCCGCGCGCCGTGCGCCGCTATCCCAAGGAGATCCAGCGGCTCCTCGCCGAGGTCGCCTTCGGCAGCGGCGGGCTCGGGGTGATCGGCGGCACCGTCGGTGTGATGATCGGCATCACCGTCTTCACCGGTACCGTCGTGGGGCTCCAGGGGTACGCAGCCCTCAGCCAGATCGGCACCGACGCGTTCACCGGATTCGTCTCCGCCTACTTCAACACCCGCGAGATCGGCCCGCTCGTCGCCGCCCTGTCCCTGTCGACCACGGTCGGCGCGGGCTTCACCGCACAGCTCGGCGCGATGCGCATCAACGAAGAGGTCGACGCCCTGGAGAGCATGGGCGTGCGCTCCACCCCCTTCCTCGTCTCCACCCGCATCGTGGCCGGCGTGATCGCGATCATCCCGCTGTACGGCATCGGTCTCCTCGGCTCCTATCTGGCCTCACGGGCCACGACCGTACTGTTCAACTCCCAGTCCACGGGGACGTACGACCACTACTTCCATCTCTTCCTGGTCCCGACGGACGTGCTCCTGTCGTTCCTCAAGGTGCTGATCTTCAGCGTCCTGGTGATCCTCGCCCACTGCTACTACGGCTTCCGGGCCTCGGGCGGACCGGCCGGGGTCGGGGTGGCCGTCGGCCGGTCGGTGCGGACCGCGATCGTCCTCATCAGCGTCACCGACTTCTTCCTCAGCCTGGCGCTCTGGGGCGCCACGACCACGGTGAAGGTGGCCGGATGAGCGCCCCGCCCAAGGCCCAGACACGAGTGCGTCCGGCACCGGTGGCGCGCACCCGGCCCACGGAGGGCTCCCTCGCCCGCCGCAGACGGCTCGCCGGAGTGGTGTACCTCGTCGTGCCCGCCCTGCTGGTCTGGCTGTCGATCGCGGTGTACGAGAAGGAGTTCACGGACTTCGCGACCGTCGTCGTCGAGACCGGGCGGGCAGGCAGCGAGATGCACCCGAGCGCGGAGGTCAAGCTGCGCGGTGTCGTCATCGGCGAGGTCGACAGGATCGACACGGACGGCCGCACCGCCCGGCTCACCCTCGCCCTGCGGCCGGACCGGATCGGCCGGGTCCCGTCCGATGTGCGGGCCCAGCTGCTGCCCACCACCCTTTTCGGACAGCGGTACGTCGCCCTCGTACCGCCCGCCCATCCCTCGGCGCGGCCGCTCGCCGCGGGCAGTGTCATCCCGCAGGACCGCAGCCGCAGCGCCATCGAGCTGGAGCAGGTGCTCGACAATCTGCTGCCGCTGCTGACCGCCGTACAGCCGCAGAAGCTGTCGGCCACGCTGTCGGCGCTCGCCCGGGCCCTGGAGGGGCGGGGCGAGAAGATCGGCGAATCGATGGTGGCGCTCGACGGCTATCTCAAGGACTTCCGTCCCCATCTGCCGACCCTGAACCGGGACATCAAGGAGTTCGTCGAGCTGAGTGACACCTACGCCGAGGCGGCCCCCGACCTCGTCGACGCGCTGCACGACGCCACCACCACGAGCGCCACGCTCGCCGCGAAGCGGGCCGAGCTGTCCACGCTGTACGCGTCCGTCACCAGCGGCTCACAGGAGGCCGGCAGCTGGCTGCGGGCCAACCGGGCCAACCTCATCCGGCTGACCGCGACGAGCCGCCCGACCCTGGAGATCCTCGCGCGGTACGCGCCCGCGTTCCCCTGCACCCTGCGTACGGTCGCCGACTTCGTCCCGGCGATGGACGCCGCCCTCGGCAAGGGCACGGACCGGCCGGGCCTGCGCGTCGATGTGCGGGTCGTGCCCTCGCGCGGCGCGTATGTGCCGGGCCGGGACACGCCCCGCTACGACGCGGGCGGCGGGCCGCGCTGCTATCCCGTCCCCTACACGGGCGGCTCGAACGCCGCGCGGCAGAGCACGGCCACCACCCTGGGCGGGGTGTCCGGCGGGCTCGGCGTGGCCAACTCGCCCCAGGAGAACAGCCTGGTCACCGAGCTTCTCGCCGCACCGGACCAGGCCCGCGGTGGGCTCCTGCCCGACTGGTCGAGCGTGCTCGCCGGGCCGGCCTTCCGAGGGGCGGAGGTGACGCTGAAGTGAGCGGACAGCGCAGTCTGACCGGGCCCGCCGTCAAGTCGCTGGTCTTCATCGTGGTGACCGCTCTGGCCACCACCGTGCTCGCCCTGAGCGTCGCGGGCACCGATGTCGGCCGGACCCGCGGCTACCGGGCGTGGTTCACCGATGCCACCGGGCTCGACGAGGGCGACTCGGTGCGGATCGCCGGGGTGAGGGTGGGCCAGGTGGCGTCGATCGAGATCGTCCAACGCCGCTATGCCCGAGTCGAGTTCACCCTGGACGCGGACCGGCCGGTGCCTGCATCGGCGACGGCGTCCATCAAGTATCTGAACATGGTCGGGCAGCGCTTCGTCGATCTGCGCCGTGGCACCGGACCGGTCGGCCGCACCCTGAAACCGGGGCAGACCATTCCGCTGAGCCGTACCCACCCGGCACTCGATCTGACCCAGCTCTTCAACGGGTTCCAGCCGCTGATGCAGGGCCTGTCCCCGCGGGAGACCAATCGGCTCGCGGCGTCGATCGTGCAGGTCCTTCAGGGGGAGGGCGGCACCGTCGAGAGCCTGCTGCGGACCGTCGGTTCGCTGACCACCACGGTCGCCGCCAAGGACCGGGTGATCGGGGAGGTCATCGGCAACCTCAACCGGGTCCTCAAGACCGTCAACACCCGCCAGAAGGGGTTCACCGAACTCATCGGCACAGTGGAGGAGTTGGTGTCCGGGTTCGCCGCCGACCGCAAGACCGTCGGCCGGTCCGTCGACTCGCTCGCCAAGCTCAGCGTGAGCACGGCGGACCTGTTCGGGGAGAGCCGGGCACCCCTGAAGGACGGCATCCGCGATCTGGGGCGGGTGTCCCAGACCCTCGCCGACCATGCGCCGCTGGTCGAGAACTTCCTTGAGAAGACCCCGCGGAAGATGGCCGCCGTCTCCCGGACGGCGTCGTACGGATCTTGGCTGAACCTCTATCTCTGCGAGGCGAAGCTCAGCGGCGTCTCCACCTACGACGGCAGCCCGCCGCCGACCGGACTCGCGATCAAGGATGCGAGGTGCCGGGCGTGAGGCGCGCGAGAGTGGAGCTGCCCCTACGGCGGCTGCCCCTACGGCGGCTGTCCCGACGGCGGCGGCCCCGACGGTGGCTGCCTCGATTGCGGCGTCCCCGGCCCAAGCCCATCGGCGAGCGCAACCCGGTGGCCGTCGCCCTGGCCGGGCTCCTTGCCATGACCCTCATCGGGCTGCTCGCCTACCACGCCGAATCGCTGCCCATGATCGGCGACGGCACCCGCTACACCGCCGACTTCAAGGATTCGGCGGGGCTCAAGGCGGGCGACGAGGTGCGGATCGCCGGGGTACGCGTCGGCCAGGTGGAAGGCGTCGCCCTGGACGGCCCCAAGGTGAAGGTGACCTTCGAGGTGAAGGATGCCTGGATCGGCGACCGCAGCACCGTCGGTATCGCCATCAGGACCCTCCTGGGCGCCAAATACCTGGCGGTCGACCCGCTCGGCAGCCGCGAGCAGGACCCCGGCAAGCGCATCCCGGCGGCCCGCACCACCTCCCCGTACGACGTGCTGGAAGCCTTCAACGGCCTGAGCCGCACGGCAGGGGAGCTCGACGAGGACCAGCTCGCCAAGAGCTTCGAGGCCATCTCCGGGACGTTCCGGGACACCCCGCCGCACGTCCGCAAGGCCATGACGGGACTGGCCGCGCTCTCCCGGACGATCTCCACGCGCAACGACGAACTGGCCGAACTCCTGGACGGGTCAGCCAAGTTCACCAAGACGGTGAACGGCAAGCAGAAGCAGTTCGAGCGGCTGCTCGACAACGGCAATCTGCTGCTTGAAGAGGTACGTCACCGCCGCGGCGCCATCCATGGACTGCTCACCGGCACCCGCGACCTGGGCACGGAGCTCAGCGGCCTCGTCGACGACAACGAGCGGCGGCTCGGGCCCACGCTCGCCGCGCTCGACCGGGTCACCGACGTCCTCACCAAGAACAAGAAGAACCTCGACAAGGCCCTGGCCGCCGCCGGGCCCTACTACCGGCTCGTCGGCAACACTCTCGGCAACGGGCGCTGGATGGACGGCTATATGTGCGGCCTCGTCCCCAAGGACCATCTGCCCGCGGGCACGGGCCCGGCCACGGGGTGCATGCCGCCGAAACGGGGAGGCGGACGCTGATGCCCCGCACCTCGACGCACATCCGCGCACGCGGCGGACGGCCCCTGGTCGTCCTCATCGTGCTCGCCCTGCTCGCGGCGGCCGGGATCGCCGGGGAGATGGTCCTCGCCCGCGGTGGCGGCGGCAGACACATCACCGCCTACTTCGACCGGGCCGTCGCCGTGCACGAGGGGTCCGACCTCAGGGTGCTCGGGATCAGGGTCGGCAGCGTCGACGAGATCCGGCCCGAGGGCAAACAGGTACGGGTGCGGCTCACCCTGGACGAAGGAGTGAAGGTGCCCGCCCAGGTGCGGGCTGTCGTGGTCGCGCCCAGCGTCGTGTCCGGGCGGTTCGTACAGCTCAGCCCCGCCTACAGCAGCGGCCCGCAGATCCGTGACGGCGCCGTCATCGACGCCGGGCACACGGCGACCCCGGTCGAGGTCGACGAACTCCTGAAGAGCGTCACTGAGTTGAGCGACGCCCTCGGTCCCGACGGCGCCAACAAGGACGGCGCGCTCGCCGGGCTTGTCGAGGCCGGGGCGGAGAACCTCGACGGCAACGGCAAGGACATCGGTGACACCATCCACCAGCTCGGCGGCGCCTCCGCCGTCCTCAACGGAAACAGCGGCGACCTCGTCGAGACCGTCGAGCAGCTGCAGAAGTTCATCAGGATGCTCAAGCGCAAGGACGGTCAAGTGCGGCGCGCCGTGACCCAGCTGTCCGAGATCGCGGACTTCCTCGCCGAGGACAAGGACGACCTCGCCGCCGCCCTCAAACAGCTCGGCACGGCACTGGGCCAGGTCAAGGGCTTCATCAGCGACAACCGTGGCCGCCTCAAGTCGAACGTCGACAAGCTGGCCGTCCTCACCCGGTCCGTCGTCGACCAGCGGGCCTCGGTCGCCGAGGCCCTGGACGCCCTGCCGCTGGCCGCCGCCAACCTCGACCGGGCGTACAACCCACGCACCCGAACCATCGACGGCCGCGCCAATATGAACGAACTGGCCGCGACGGCAGGCACCCGGAGCAGCGGCACCGAAGACCTCGTCGCCGTCCCGGAGGACCGGATCAAGACGCTCCCCGCCCTGCCCCTGCCGCCGGTCGGCACCGTGTACGGCACCCGGGCCGAGCCGGTCGACACGGTCGACGCGGACGGCCCGGACGGCCCGGACCACGCCGGGGGAGACCGGTCATGAAGCGCCGCACCGCACGCATCGCCCTCGGCCTCTGTCTCACCGTGACACTCGGAGGCCTCGCCCTGAGCAGCGGCGGCATCCCCGAGTTCGACGGCCTCCAGGACCTGCCGCTGCCCGGCGGCGCCGACCTCGGCGACCATCCGTACGAGGTCACCGCCGAGTTCCGGGACGTCGTCAGCCTCTTCCCGCACTCCGCGGTCAAGGTCAACGATGTCGAGGTCGGCCGCGTGACCCGGATCGCGCTGGCCGACGACGGCTGGACCGCACGCGTCACCCTGAAGGTCAACGGTGGCGTACACCTGCCCGCCGACGCCTACGCCAACTTGGAGCAGTCCAGTGTCCTCGGCGAGAAGTACGTCCAGCTCGCCGCCCCCGACGACATGCGGGTCCGCCCCGACATCCAGGGCGCCGCCGCGGCCGGTAAGAAGGCGGCGTACGGGAAGAACCATGGACGGCTGCGTGACGGCGCCGTCATCCCCGTCGCCCGCACCAACCGCAACCCCGAGGTCGAGGAGGTCTTCGGCGCCCTGTCGATGCTCCTCAGCGGTGGCGGCGTACAGCAGATCCAGACCATCTCCGGCGAACTCAACAAGGCGCTCGGCGGCAACGAACCCGAGATCCGCTCCATGCTGCGGCAGATCAACACCACCGCGAAGAGCCTCGACAAGAACAAGAAGCACATCACCGCCGCCCTTGACGGCATGAACCGGCTCTCCACCACGCTCGCCACCCGCGACCGCGAGATCGGCGAGATCCTGCGGGACCTCCCGCCCGGCCTGAAGGTCCTCAGCGACCAGCGCACCTCGCTCGTCACCATGCTGCGCGCCCTCGACTCGCTCTCATCGGTCGCCGTCGACACCGTGAACCGGACCAAGGCCGACCTCGTGGCCGACCTCAAGGCCCTCGCCCCGGTCCTGAAGAACCTCGCCGACGCGGGAGCCGATCTGCCCGAGTCGCTGCAGGTGATGTTCACCTATCCGTTCACGGACGAGGTGCTCACCGGGGTGAAGGGCGACTACCTCAACGTCTATCTGAAGATCGCGGCGGCCCCCGGCACGGAGATCGTGCCGCCGGTCAGCGGGGGCGGCGCCGCGACGCGCTCGTCCCTGCCGCTGCCCGCGGTCACCGACACCCCGGGAGGCGACTCCTAGTGCTCACCCTCTCCACCCACCTCAAGAACATCGCCTTCCTCGTCCTCGGCACCGTCGTCCTCGCGTACATCGCGGTGACCTACGCGGATCTCGGGCGGTACGTCGGCGCCCGCGACTACTACACGGTCAAGGTCGAACTCGCTCAGGCCGGCGGCCTGTTCAGCCATGGCAACGTCACCTACCGGGGCGTCGACGTCGGCCGGGTCGAAGCCGTCGAGCTGACGGCCGACGGAGTCGAGGCCCGCGTCCGCATCGACGAGTCCGCGCCGAGGATCCCCAGTGACCTGGAGGCGAAGGTCGCCAACCTCTCGGCGGTCGGCGAGCAGTACCTCGATCTGAGCCCGCGCACCGACACCGGGCCCTACCTCGCCGACGGTTCGGTGGTCCCCAGGCAGGCGACGCGCACGCCCGCACCGGTCACCGACGTCCTCACCAGCATCGACCGGCTCGCCTCCTCGGTCGACACCCATGCGCTGCGTACGGTCGTCGACGAGCTCGGCAAGAGCTTCGCGGGGCGCGGGCAGGACCTGCAGATCCTCATCGACACCGGCAGCGAATTCATCCGGGCGGCGAACAGATCGCTGCCCGCCACCTCCAGACTCCTCATCGACGGCGAGACGGTGCTGCGCACCCAGAACGAACAGTCCGACGCCCTGAAGTCCTTCGCGAGCGGCACCGCCGAACTCGCCGAGCAGCTGAAGAAGTCCGATCCCGACCTGCGCCGCCTCATCGCCCAAACCCCGCGCGCGGCCGACCAGTTCACGGCCCTGCTGCGGGACACCGACCCCGGGTTCAGCGTCGTGCTCGCCAACCTCGTCACCACCTCCGAACTCCTGGTGACCCGCCAGCGCGGCATCCGCGAACTGATGGTGCGCGTCCCGCAGATCGCCGCCGCCGGAGCCACCGCCATCGGCCCGGACGGGGTGCGCTTCGGCATGGTCACCACCTTCTTCAAGCCGCTGCCCTGCACCGCCGGATACGGCTCCACCACCTACCGCAACGGCCTCGACACCTCACCCGCGCCCACCAACACCGAGGCCGCCTGCACCGCGGGCCCCGGCAGCGGCCAGAACGTACGCGGCTCCGGCAACGCACCGCGCGGCGGCGTCCCCGACCCCGCGCGGCCGGGCTCCAGCGCGCTCGGCCGGGGCGGCGGGGCGTCCTCCCACAGTCCGACCGACCTGGGCGGACTGCTCGGGATGGGGGCGTCATGAGGCAGCGCGGGGGGTGGCTGCTCGCGCTGGTCCTGGCCGCGCTGTTCTGCGGCTTCTCGGGCTGGACGTACGCGCGGACGCAGGCCGACGACGGACTGGCCCATGCCCGCGACCGTGACGCCGTCCTGGCCGCGGCCCGCCGCCACATCGCGGCCCTGAACAGCATGGACGGCCGCGATGTGCGGGCCTCGCTGCGTGCCTGGAGCGACGCGGCGGACGGGCCGCTCAAGGACGAGCTGCGGCGCACCGGCGACGACAGCGCCAAGGTTCTCGAACAGGAGGGCACCAGCACGCGCGCCACCGTCACCGACGCGGCGCTCACCGCCCTCGACATCCGAGCCGGCACGGCGAAGGCCATCGCCACGGTCCGCGTCGTGGTGACCGAGCGCAGCGGCAGGTCCACCACCGACCGCAAACGCTTCGAAGCCGGCCTGGACCGCACGGGGGAGAGCTGGAAACTCAGCTCTCTGACGGCACTCGCGGTGGGTTCGCGGTGAGCGGCACGAAGCGCGTCCTCGGGTTCGCGGCGAGCGGCAAAAAGCGCGTCCTCGCCACGCTCGTACTCGCCGCCCTGCTCCTGACCGGCGGCGGCCTCCTGGTCCTCACCGACAGGGCCGCGCACACCCCGGCGGCCGACAACCACGCGCTCACTGACAGCGAGCAGACCCGACAGGTCATCGGCGACGTCAGCGACGCCCTCGCCGCCGTCTTCACCTACACACCCGACGACCTCGCCACCACCGAGCGCCGCGCGCGCGACGTGCTGCGCGGTACGGCGGCCAAGGACTACCGGAACCTGATCGGCAGACTCCGCCGGCAGGTACGGACCCAGAAGCTGTCACTCACCACCCAGGTCGTACGCGCCGGAGCCGTCGACCTCACCGGCGATCGCGCGCGGCTCCTGGTCTTCCTCGACCAGCGGGCCGAGCGCAAGGGCGCCAAGGCGACCACCGCGGCCGCCCAGCTCTCGGTCAGGGCGCACCGGGACGACGGCCACTGGCTGATCACCGAGATCAAGGCCCGCTGAAAGCTTGTTGAAGGCGCGTCAGGGGAGAGGAATATGGCAGCACGTTCGGCACGTACGACATCCCGAAGCGGTACGAAACTCATCCTCGCCACGACGGCGGCCGCCTTCGCTCTGGGCTTCGCCGTCTGGACGGGCTCGTCCTGGTACGTGGCGGCCCACGACGACTCCGCGGCGTTCGCGCAGACCCGCGACGAGGTCCTCGCGGCGGGCGAGCAGGCCGTCCAGAACATGAACACCCTCGACCACCGCGACCTGGAGCACGGCCTCGACACCTGGGAGCAGTCCGCCACCGGAGATCTCCTGGACGAACTGCGCAAGGGCAGGCCCGGGTTCGAGAAGCAAGTGCGCACCGCGCGCACGGTCACCACGGCCGAGGTGCTGTCCGGGGCCGTGACCGAACTGGACGAACGCGGGGGCCGGGCCGGTGTCCTGATCGCGGTACGCATCACAGTCGACCCGCCGAAGAAGAAGCCGAGCACCAAGGAGAGCCGGCTGCTCGGCGAGCTCACCCGCACCGACGAGGGCTGGAAGCTGAGCGGGCTCGGCCAGGCCCCCGCGGGCGAGCCGCCCACCGACCGCCCGTCCGACTGAGGGGTCCATCCATGTCGACGACACGCCATCTGGTCAACCGGCGGCGGCGGTTGGCCGCGGCCTCGGTTCAGGAGACACGTACGCCAGCTCCGCGGGGGCCGCGGCCGAAACTCCGCAAGGTCCGGAAGCGGACCGAGCGCGGACCGGTGCCCTGGCCGCTGCTGCTCGCGCTGCTCGCCGTACTGGCCGGGGCCTTCGCCGTCCTCGCCCACACCCGGGCCGAGAGCCTGCGCGCCGCACCCGCCCTGCGCAACGCGGCGCTCACCGACGCGGCCCGCACCGGCGAGGTGAAGCGCGCGGTCGGCCAGGCGGTCGACGCGGTCTTCTCCTACGACCACACGGACCCCGGCCGCACCGAGAAGGCCGCGGCCGAGCACCTCACCGGCAAGGCGGTCGGCCGGCACAAGGAGATGCTCGCGCGGGTCCGCGCCCAAGGGGGCGAGCAGAAGCTCGTTCTCAGCACCACCGTCACGCACAGCGGAGTCGAGATCATCGACGGAGACCGGGCCCGGGTCCTGGTGTTCGCCGATCAGAGCAACACCAGTACCGCCAAGGGCGGATCGGACACCTACGCGTCCGCGATGTTCGCCGTGGACGTGATCCGCGGGGGCGGGACCTGGCGGATCGCGAACATCGACACATTCAGCCGCTGAAGACGAACCGATAAAGACGAACCGATAGAGATGAACCGGTAAAGACAAAGGAGAGCCAGGGATGAGCAAGTTCAGAAACGGAAACGGCAGGGCCGCCCTGCTCGTGGCCGCCACCGTCGCCATCGCGGCGCCCCTCTCGGCGTGCAGTTCACGCGTCGACGACGGCCCGCAGGTCGACTGGGCCTCGGGCGTCTGCGACAGCGTGCAGGACGTCGGGTCCAAGCTGACGCTCCCCTCCTCGGACCAGAAGGACGCCGAGAAGTACCACTCCGAGGTCGTCACCTTCCTGGACGCGCTCGGCAGCCGACTCGCGACGCTGGACAAGAAGATGCAACGGGACGGCGCCCCGCCTGTCGACGGCGGCGACGCCGCGTACAAGAAGGCACTCACCAACCTCCGCGAAGCCCGCAACAGCCTCGCCGGCACCACCGCGGAGCTGAAGAAGGCCAAGGTCATCGACAAGAAGTCGCTGAAGGCGGCGCTGAAGAAGGCCGGCGCGGGCATGGACAAGGCGGGCGCCTACCAGGGCCCCGCCCATGACTTCCGCGCCGACCCCGCGCTCCGGCAGGCCTTCGACAAGGCACCGGAGTGCGCGAACCTGCCCGGGACCGGGGCCTCGGCGCCGCCCGCCGGATAGGGGTGACACGAGGAGGGCCCTGCCGGGATGCGGATACGGAGTTGCTCAGCCCGACCTCAGGAGAGCGAGTGTGGCGCTCCGTAGCCAGGTCGCCGCTTCTTCCACTGACATGCGGTCCGCCTTGACTTCGTCGCCTGCCGCGTGGCCGAGAGCGGTGACTGCGGCCACCAGCCAGGTGGCCGGCGGTGCGGGGTCGAATTCGCCCGCTCCCTGGCCCTTCTCGATCAGCCGGGTGAGCCGGGCCGCGACGGGCTCATGCCGGGCCAGGTCGGCGTCGGCGCCGGCGCGGGTGTCTCCCAGCTGGAGGAGTACCGGGTTACGTTCGAACAGCCGCCAGCCGATGTCCTGCAGTCCCAGCAGCGAGTCCAGGGCGGAACCACTCTTCTCTTCCGCCTCGTCCATCGCGGCCATGGCCTGGTCCGTGATCCGGTCGGCGACAGCGTCAAGCAGCGCGTCACGGGTGCCGAAGTGGGCGTACACGGTCTGGCGGGTGACGTCGGCCGCGGCGGCGATGGCGGCCATACCGGCGTCGGGCCGCTCCGCCAGCAGTCGGACCGCAGCGTCCAGCACTGCGGCCCTGCTGCGCTCGGCGTCGGCGCGACGGCGGGGCCGAACACGCGGTGCGTCGCCCGGGGTCTCGAAAACAGTCAACTCTTACACCCTTGTCAGAGATGAATGACTCTCTATATCTTACGGGCATGTAAGAGATCGCTGTGGGGGCTCACCCCGCACGCATGGCAGGAGCATGGTGAACCCTCTCCACACGAAGCCTCCCGAGCAGTTCATCGCCGACTTCTTCACGACCTTTACCAACGCCGTGGTCCATGGCGCGGAAGAGGCCTCCGACCTGATGTCCAGGTACTACACCCGTGACGTCGTTCAAGTCGCCGACGGCGTACCACTCGACTGGGACCGCCTCGCCGCTCACCTCCGCCCGGTCCGCAAGAACCTGCGTGAGTTCCGGTTCGAGGTGCACGAGGCGTTGGCGGACGGAGACCGGATCGCGACCCGCTTCACGATTCACGCCCGGATGCGCAAGGGCGGGCCGGTTTCCACACGAGTCCACATGTTCGCGGAGTTCACCCCCGACGGCCTGTTGCGACGAGCCGAGCAGCTCACGCGAGCCGTCACCCCCCTCGAACCGAAGGGCGGCGAGTGATCCGCATGCGCGTCCGGCTCGTCCTGGGCCTCGCCCTGCTGTCCACTGGTGCCCTCGCCGGTGCGTTCGGCTACGGAGCGGCCAATCTCGTCCCCACCTTCAACGCCGTACCGCTCGACATGAGACTGGCCTTCCACGCCCAGCTGATGCAGATGAACGGCATCACCATGCAAGGCGCCATGGGCATGTCGGCGCTCAGCGCCCTCGCGCTCGCCGTCATGACGCGTGGCGCCTCACGGCGGCTGGCCGCGGGTGCGGGGCTCCTTGCCCTGGCGTCCTTCCTGATCACCCGTCTCGGCAACGTCCCCATCAACGGCCGCATCAAGCAGTGGGCGGCCACCTCGGCACCCGTCGATCACGCCGAGATCCTGGCTCGCTGGGAGGCGTTCAACTACGCACGCACAGGCGCCGCGTTCGCAGCTTTCGCGCTGCTGATCGTTCTCTCCCTGCGCGGTGTTGACGCCGACCGGTCGACAGGTGCCCGCCGCCCGTAGCGAGACGTGCAGAGCACGGGAAACTACTTCTTGTACGTGAGGTCCATGGCGATGGTGTTGCCGGGCCCCGCCGTGAACGCGCTGATCAGGTCGTTGAAGCCGCCGCAGTCCTTGAGTCCGGGCAGGGTGTAGGTGCCCTTGAGCTTGCCGCCGCTGTAGGGCTGGAAGCGGCCTTCGCTCGTGAGGTCGATCCTGGCGGGCTCGATGGATCGGCAGTCCGGTCCGCCGCCTATGGGCAGTCCGAACGCGGCCACGCCGGTGAGTTTGACGTACATCTCCGAGTGCGACGTGAGGTTGCCCGTGGTGTCGAGGGTCCCCGTCGTCTTCGCCGTCTGGTCGAAGGCGATGTCCGCGGTCGCGGGCAGGAAGCCGAGGATCGTGAACCGGCCCTTGGTAGGGTCGAGGCGGAGATCGGCGTCGAAGGTGCCCTTGTTCGGGTCGTAGCGGGTGTCGATGCCGCCCGCCAGCGGGGCGGTGCCGTTGGCCGCCTTGATGAACGAGCTGCCCTTGATGTCGAAGCTCAGCGGCACCGGCTCGCCGCCCGGGTCTGTCGTGGCCGGTTCGACCTGGATGGTGTGCAGCGTCTTGTTCTGGTTTGCCGGATCGAGGGTGCACTCGGTCTCGAAGGTGTCAAGACCAGTCTTGTCGCCTGCCGTGTCCCGTGGAGTCATCGTCAGGAGCAGGCTGTTGACGTCGATCTTTACGCTGCCGGGCTGCCGGAACGTCAGCGGCGGGGCCTGGCCGGTCGCGGTGACCTCGAAGTCGGCGGGCGGGTCCGGCAAGGGCTTGTTCGGGATGGCGTTGTCGATGCCGAGGTTCAGCGGGCCCTCCGGCATGTGGACGGTCACGTCCGCGGTGGCGACCCCTTCGAGAGAGGCGCCGCCGACCGTACGCAGCGCGGCGGCGGCCTTCCCGCTGACCTTGGACACCGAGGTGATCCGGAAGGCCGGGATCCGCTCGCCGACCTTCACCTTGGCCGGCAGGTCCGCCTTGATGACGACCGTGAGTGGATCCTCCTCCATGATCGGGAAAACGCACGTGTACGTCTGGGTCAGGGACACCGGTTCCGCGGCGGCCGGCGGGCCGGAGGCCACACCGATCAGCCCGGCCAGCAGCAGTACGGCGGGGGCGGCCCGCCACGGTAGGGCGCGCGATCTCAGCACTGCCTCTCCAATTCCTGGGAAACGGTCCGGCCCCCCGCCTCGAAGGGAGCGGGGGGCCGGGTCGGAAATGCGGACTCACCGCTGGGGGCGGGCTACTTCTTGTAGGTGAGGTCCATGGCGATGGTGTTGCCGGGTCCTGAGGTGAACGCGCTGATCAGGTCGTTGAGGCCGCCGCAGCCCTTGAGACCGGGCAAGGTGTAGGTGCCCTTGAGCTTGCCGCCCTGGTACGGCTGGAAGCGGCCCTCACTGGCGAGGTCGATCTTGGCGGGCTCGACGGTCTTGCAGTCGGCGCCGCCGCCGATGGGCAGGCCGAAGACGTTCACGCTGGTGAGCTTGACGAACATCTCGGAGTGCGACTTCAGGCTGCCGGACGTGTCCAGCGTGCCGGTGGTCGTCCCGGTCTGCTCGAAGGCGACGTCCGCCGTCGTGGGCAGGAATCCCATGATGGTGAACTGGCCCTTGGTCGGGTTCAGCTTCAGGTCCGCGTCGAAGGTGCCCTTGCTCAGGTCGTAGCGGGTGTCGATGCCGCCCACCAGTGCGGTGTTGCCGTTGGCGGCCTTGATGAACGACGTGCCCTTGATGTCGTAGTTGAGCTTCACCGGGTCACCGCCCGGCGGGTCGGTGGGCGGGTCGGTCGGGGGATCGGTGGGCGGGTCCGTGGGCGGGTCCGTCGGAGGATCGGTGGGCGGATCGGTGGGCGGGTCCGTGGGGTCCGTGCCGTCACCGATGGTCATCGTGTGCAGCGCGGTCGGCTGTCCCGCGTCCAGGGTGCAGTCCGCGGGGAACTCGTCGCCGTTCGGCGGGAGTTGGACCGGGGCGCCGGACGCGTCCCGGGCGATCATGTTGTGCAGCTTGAGGCCCGTCACGTCGAACTTGGCGGTGCCCGCCTTCTCCCAGGTCAGCAGGTCACCCGGTGACTTGCCGGTGGCGATGACGGTGAACGCGGCCGCCGGGTTGGGGATGTCGGCCTTGGCGACGGTGTTGACCACCTTGATCGGCAGGTTGCCGCCGCCGCCCGGCAGGGTCACCTTCACATCGGCGGTGGCCTTGCCCTCCAGGGTGACCGCGCCGAGCACACCGAGACCCTGCGCGGCCCGCGCGCTGACCTTGGTGACGGCCTTGATGTCGTACGCGGGGACCGTCTCGCCCACCTTCATGGTGGCCGGCATGTCGGCGGTGATCTCGACTTCGATCGGGTCGTTGTTGATGATCGGGAACTTGCAGGTGTACTTCTGCGTGAGCTTCACCGGGTCGGCGGAGGCGGAACCACCGCCCAGGCTGACCAGACCGGTGACGAGGCCGGCGGCCGCCACGGTGCTCAGGGCGGTGCGTGCCCTGACTCTTCTCCTGTGCGCTCCCATGAGCTACCTCTCGGGCTACGTGAATGGGCACAAACGAACGTCGCTGCCATCTCCCCGATTCCCGACTCGCCGGCCCGGTTGTCCAGGGAAATCGGGAGATGCGAAATGTGCCGCCGCGAGGGAAAGCGCCTGCCGACGGAAATTCCGCAGGCGATACGGCGGTGTTTCGAATACGCAAACTACTGACGGGTAGTTGGGCGGTCAAGTCCTGCTTCGGGCCATCTCCAAAAGGAAGGTGAAGGTCCGGAGGTTTTGTGACCGCGGTGAGTACGCGATGGTACGCGGATGACAAATTGCGTACTCCGCGCCGCCGAGCTGCACCGATCTGTGCCGATCGGGTTGACCGGCACCTTACCCGTCAGTACTAATTTCTCGATTGTGTCAATTCTCAGAAGTGAGGTCGCACATGGGAGACCGTTTGGGAGACCGCACCGGAGACCGCTTGGGAGGGAAACCGGGAAGAGCCGCGGCGAGACCGGCCTGGGCACCGGTCCTGACCGGAGTCGCCGGGGTGTTGCTCGCGCTGGCCGGTGGCGGTGGCAGCGCGTCCGCGGAGCCGGTGTCGCTCGCGCAGAAATACACCTGCAAGTTTCCGATCATCAACAACGACGCCATCGAGGTCGCGATCACCACGGACATGCCCGCCACCATGAAGGTCGGCGAGACGGTGCCCGAGTACGACATCAAGGCCGTCACCAAGGTCAGCGCGCGGGCCGCGCAGGGTCTCGGTGTGCTCGGCGCGACCACGCTGGAGGGCAAGGCGACCGCCGATGTCGTCATCACCCAGCCAGGTGGCGACGGCGCGCTGCCCATCAAGGTCGTCAATACCGTCGCCAAGGCCAACATCCCCGACCCCGCCGCCGCGTTCGAGGTGACCGCGACCGGCAAGTCACCGGGCGGGCTGCTGACCTGGGCCAAGGCGGGTGAGGCGGCCTTCGACGTCAAAGGCCTGAAGCTGCACAACATGATCGCCCGGGATGCGGCGGGCAAGCCCGTCCAACTGCCGCCGAACGGCGACGAGTTCGTGGCGGAGTGCACCCTCGACTCGGGTCAGAAGACGCTGCTGCACAAGATGACGATCACGGGCGGCGGCGGCACGGACCCGACGGATCCGCCCACGGACCCGCCGACCGATCCGCCGACCGATCCACCCACCGACCCGCCGACCGACCCCAGCGACCCCGCTGATCCCACGGACCCGACCGACGGTGGGGCTACCACCGGCGGCTCGTCGGGTGGCGACTCGGGTTCGACGGGTGGCTCGGGCACGAGCGGCGGCTCGAACGCCTCCGACAACCAGCTCGGTACCGAGGTGACCGGCGGCTCGGACGGCCTCGCGGCGACCGGCATGTCAGGCATCGGTCTGATGCTGGCGGCGGCGGGCGGCCTCGGCGCCGCCGGCATAGCCGCCTGCCACTATCTGCCGCGGCGCATCAGGAAGGACGAGCAGGCCGCCTGAGGCTGTCGCCGTACGACAGTGAAGCGGGCCCGGAGCGCTCC